>NZ_KV786428.1:41994-42595 GCF_001806915.1 Granulicatella sp. HMSC30F09
TCTGGTGTTCCAACAAAATCTTTATTCGGCGTGAACGTTACTTCTCCGGTAGTTGGATTTAATTTGTACGTTCCCACTTCTTTGCCATCTTTCATCGCTGGTAATTCTGTCTTATCTGTTGGGTCTCCTGTTTCTGGGTCGATGAATTTCGCTGGTTGATCACCATCGATTTTCATTGGAACGTCTGGATCTCCCGCTGTAAATTGCGGTGTTTCTTTTTGTTCTTTCCCTTGTTTTCCAGTTGATGTTTTATCTTCACCGCTTGGCGTTACTTCCGTTACGGTTGGCGTGTACTTCGCTGTTGCCGGAGTGCCGTTGGCATCTTTAGCTTGTACAGTGACACCTTCTGGTGTTCCAACAAAGTCTTTATTTGGAGTGAACGTTACTTCTCCTGTAGTTGGATTTAATTTGTACGTTCCCACTTGTTTACCATCTTTCATTGCTGGTAATTCTGTTTTGTCTGTTGGTTCATTCGTTGTTGGATCTATAAACTTCACTGGGTTTGAAGCATCAATCGTAAGTGGAACTTCTGGATCTCCCGCTGTGAATTGCGGTGTTTCTTTTTGTTTTTTCCCTTGTTTTCCAGTTGATGTTTTATCTT
>NZ_KV786428.1:42615-42845 GCF_001806915.1 Granulicatella sp. HMSC30F09
GTCTTATCTGTTGGGTCTCCTGTTTCTGGGTCAATGAATTTCGCTGGTTGGTCACCATCGATTTTCATTGGAACTTCGGGATCTCCTGCTGTAAATTGCGGTGTTTCCTTTTGTTCTTTCCCTTGTTTTCCAGTCGATGTTCTATCTTCACCTATTGGTGTTACTTTCGTCACAGTTGGTGTGTACTTCGCTGTAGCTGGAGTGCCGTTGGCATCTTTAGCTTGTACAGT
>NZ_KV786429.1:0-28647 GCF_001806915.1 Granulicatella sp. HMSC30F09
ATTAATTGTCTAACTTTTTGGGGTCAGTACACTAAGCCGGTGGTTTTTGATTGAAACTATACAAAAAACCAGAGCCCTCGCCCTGGTTTCTCCTGTTCATTATATTTTTCCTATTTCATCCCATTAAAAATCTCATCGGCAATTTCTAGTCCAATTTGTGCTTGTTGCTCTGCTGTGAGGGAGTGTCCTGTGTCGTCTAAGGTCGTCAATCGTGCGTCCTTGAGGCTTTTTATCGCTTTTTTGGAGGCGGTAATGGGCACGATAAAGTCATCCGCGCCGTGATAAATATGCACAGGTGCACTAATCTTGCTCAGTCCCTCATACGCGTCGATCGGGTAGACGTCGGCTAAGTATTTCTTACTGATTTTTGTCCCTAGAAGATTAAAGGTTTCAGGAGCTGCATCTAGGATCGGGAAGGTGCTTCTGATATCGTCTGGTAAGGAGAATGCTGGATAGAGTAAGAAGACTCCTGCTAAATTCGCCACTTCCTGCGCCAAGAGTGCCGAGACGAATCCTCCTTGACTGCTTCCCATTAAATAGAGTTGGTCCGCTTTTACAAACGGGAGGGAACTCGCAAATTGCAAGGCATCTCGCAAGTTTTGCACTTCGGTTAGAACGGACATGTCCGTCGTGGCTCCTTCGCTTTTTGGAGAGGAGGAAGAAGACCCGCCAGCAAATTCAAAGCTGAACACCGCCACCCCAGACTTCGCCAAGGTTTTCTGTACTTCTTCGTCATGCTCTACACTGGCTCCGAGTCCGTGACTATAGACGACTAAAGGAACGGATCCTTGGACATCTGGAATGTATGCTCTAGCATAGAGTTTCTTGCCGTTACTAACAAAGGTGTATTCCTTCATGGTATACGTGCCGTCTGCTTTCACTTCCACGCGAGGGGCTTGTGTGGTCTCTTGGACGGCTGTTGTCGTAGGTGCCTCTGCGTTTTCTTTCAGTAGTCCGCATGCTCCTAGTAGGAGTACCGCAAATAGTGTTCCTAGTAATTTTAATCGTTGTTTCATCGAATTCCATCTTTCTTTTCTGGTAGAGGGTCTTTGCCCTTTTTAGTAGTCTACCCGCTTCCCCTTGAAAGCTCAACTGTTCTGTTTGCAAAAAACGACCGCAAGACATTCCCGCAGTCGTTTCCATTTATACTAAAAATTCTAATAATTCCGCGTAGCTACGGACTTCCACGGTTGGTTTTACCGCCGTTCGGTTCTCCTTGCGCGCCAGGTTCATCCAAATCGTGTCGATTCCCGCATTAATCCCGCCTTGGATATCGGCTGTGAGCGAATCCCCAATCATCACCGCTGTATCTTTGTCGAAATCTGGGATATCTTTTGCCACTCGTTCGAAAAAGAGCGGACTTGGTTTTGCGACTTTTAATTCTTCCGAGATAAACACTTTTTTGAAATACTTCGTAACCGGAGAATGCTCCAAGCGTCCCTTTTGAATCGTCGTAATCCCATTCGTAGCTGCGTATAGTTCATATCCCGCATCGCTAAGCGTATGCAACATTTCCTCCGCACCATCGATCGTTTGCCCTTGCGTGGAGAGGATGGCCTCATATTCGGATGCTAATTCATGTCCATCTTTTTCCAAACCGAAATGGTCGAATAATTTGGCAAAACGCGTCCCCACCAACTCTTCACGAGTGATTTCGTTTTTCTCCAGCGAGCGCCACATCGCACGATTCATCGGGATGTACACCTCAATATACTTCTCTATCTCACTGACCCCCTGATTCTCCAGCAATTTCGTCAGCGCATAATTCTCCGCCGAATGAAAATCCCACACCGTCGAATCCAAATCAAATAGTAATGTTTTGTAAATCATGTTCCTAACCTCTTTACATTGTTACCTTATTTTTTGTTCAAACTGATATTCCGTTTGCAATGTTTTTAAAAAGCCTTCTAGTCCTTTTACAAGGGTGCGATTTGTCTCGAGTGGTTTCTTTTTCCACAGAGCAATCTCTTCCTTTGCTCGTTCCACTAAAGCATTGAATTCCTTCTTGAAAGAATGACGTCTCCAGAAAAAGACAGCTCCTAGAACGATAAAAGGAATACTCCACGTCCATAAATAGTGGATCGTGACGGTCACCACGAATTCGAACGTTTCCCAAACGCCAACCTCAAAAATAGTTGCAAATGCACCCCCTATAATCGAAAAAGCGTGCGCATTTTGTAAATAGACACCTGCAAAACAAATAGCGAGCACTGGCAATAGCACGCGCAATAGTTGATGATTTTTCGGCAAAGGTGCCGCATCTTCTCTTTCTGAAATAACCTTCTCCAATAATTCTCGGAGTTGATTGGCTGTTTCTTGTGTGACTTTCTTCTTCATTCTTACTCCTTCTGTTTTTAAATCCCTTTATTTTATAAGCCGTAAGTTTTGTATTTTTTAACGAGCAATTTAGCGCGTCTCACGTAGTCGTTCTCGTTTCCGCTAAGAGCGTTCAGTGCTTCCTGGGCAACCGGCAACAGTGCGCACTTCCTTCACTTTCTGTTTCTTTTTCATTGTCATTCCTACTGACGTTCTAAGGTCGTATCTTCTATTCCCAAAGATTCCTTTTAAATCGTCATTCCGTATGCTTGGCTTAATTCATACACACAATCATCCAACTCTTGCATCAACTCTTCTGAGACTTCTAACTGTTGTTCCTTGATTCTTTTCGCATCCTCATCCGCAAGTCTTAACAATTCCTCAACCTCTTGTTTGACTTTCTTCTTCTGGAACTGAAGCAGCCATTTATAAATAATAATAATTCCTACTTGCGCCCCTAGAAACGGTAGGATGAACCGAGCGAAGCCGCTGATGGTTGATAAGCCTTCAGAAGATCTATATAAAAAACGCAATCCAAGCACTATAGATAAAATGCTACTCGCGAGAACAACCCATTTGAGCGCCAGTTTAGAAGTTCCCCACTCTGATTCCGGTAAATCTTTTCTTGTTGGGTTTATCTCTCGTAGTAGTTGTTTTAGACGATGGATTCTGAAATCTTCTCTTCTCACTTCCTTTTGACTAGACTCATCATCTCGCTTCAAAGCACTCATAAAATATTTTAATTGTAAAACTTCCTGCGAAAGAGAACTTCGATGCACACCCTCATATTGAGAAAGAATCGTATAGGCAAAAGTGATAAATTTGGTTGTTTCTTCTTGCCTAGAGAAAAGAATAAATCCGTTGCAAAAAAGAATTCCTAAAATGGGGATTCCCCAGATGAGCCATAAATATAAAGTAGCAATAACCAGAAGGACAAAATACAGTACAGGCGGGATAATTATCGCAACCACGGATAACAGGACGGTTCCAAACCCCGTCAGTGATAAAATGATTGCAAAAAACGCCAACAACATCGAGGCTACTTTCCGTCTCTTCGCATCCGTATATGGAACGGTTATATCTAAATTCTCTTCTATGACTACTCTATCGAGAAGAATCTTTAATCGACTAATCTGGTCTTCAGACAGATTGTAGTTGAACTTGATTAACTTTCTGTTTTCTTCCATCCTGAGTTTTCTCCTGGTAAGTGATATTTCGACTCTAACACTTCTATAAAGCTTTGAAGGTGCTTGATTTCTTCTGGAACATTCTCCACAGCAACATCCTTATACGTTGCAACTTCCGCACGAGCAATTTCAAACAGTTTATCAAAAGCAATTTTACGTTTTTCATGAACGCTAGAAGAAAGCCCAAAATACGAGATCCATAGCATACCTAATAGCATACCTATAGGAATCCCTAAGAAAGCGAGCATGATGATGGCGTCATAGTATGACGTAATGAATAACCAGATGATTGGTAAAGTGACCCCCAAGCACCCGCACAGCAATAAAAGTCGTATGAGACTAACAAAAAGGTACGGCATACCTTTTGGTAACTTTGAAACATCTTGCTGTCGTTCAGATAAAATGGTTATAAGCTGTTGGCGTAGTTCATTAATATCTTCTTGTGAAACGTTTCTAGGAAATAATCGTAATAATGACTTTATAACCGGTTCACGCGACTCTTCGATGTTGAACGCATCATCATTTTCAGATAAATCCTGCTTTAATTCTTTCACGCTGTTTGGAAGTTCTTCGTTGGTGAAGTTTTGCCATTCTAAGACTTCTTCTTTTGCTCTACGGACAATTAGTGCCTTGTCTTCTTTAAATTCCTTACGTTCCCATAGAAAAAGTCCAACTCCAACGATAAAAAAGAATAGATAAATTCTAAAGAACGGATTAAACTCCATTTGCTCCTTTAAGAATTTAAAAGGGTTTGCAATCAACGCCTGAAGCCCAAAATCAAATCCTTTTAGTAAAGAAAACAGGAAGATGAATGTAGTTAATATTATCAAGAATATTTTTAAAATATTTTTAAAAATAATTGGCATCACTGAAGGACTAGGGAGTGCAACAACTTTCCCTGAACGTTCTCGAATCGCTTCAATAAGCAATTCTCTTAGTCGTGCCAGCTGACTTTCTTCAAACCGTTTTTTCTTATTCATAGTTCCCCCTAATGCCAGATGCGTTTATATAATTCTTTTAACTCTCGAGCTTCTTCCGTTAAATCTTTATCTTCAATATATTTTCGTACACGTAGTTCTTTATTAATCAGTTGATTTATCTGAATCACTTCATCAGAATATGTCTTTTTTCTAATAGAACGAAAAACAAAGAATAAAATGATAGGGAGTACCCAGAATATTAGCACGAGTGGCCATGCCATCAGGTTGATAGCAACAAGAAACAGTGCCCCTTTAATATTTCCTGACACCACACTCACTAGAAAAGCTAATGCTACTAGTGGAAAGTATGTGCAACAGGGTATGACAATCATTGCCCACTCTCCAATATAGCAAAGTCTTCTTAACTTTCCATTTGCAGTAGGCAACGATTGAGGACTACTATTCTCCATAGAGACTTTCTCTAGCAGGTCCCGTAATTGCGTAATTTCTTTTTCACTAATCCTTTTTCTCAAATCTGTTCCTCCCTACACCCCATATTTTATTCGTAAGAACAGCACGTAATCGTACAGCGCTTTAATAGGCTCTGGAATCTTGTCCCAAGGAACATCCTTATAGGCTGAAATATCTGTGCAAGCTATTTTTAACAGTTGTCTGAAGTGTCGTCCTCGAATAAAGTAAGAGACAGTCCAGCCCATCCAACAAATAAACAAAACGACGAACCATATCCAATTATTCTCCCACAAGAGTTTCAAAGCATGGTCTAATTGTTCAATCAATACTACTACGAAAACCATTCCAAACGCGAAAAGGCATAAAATCCAGAAAATGATCACGCCAAAAAATCGAAAGTCTTCATTCCAATGTTCCGACCAACCTTTTGGTAACGACGCTTTCTCCTCAGGATTTTCAGATGAATCCTCCGCAATCAGTTGACGGAGTGTTAACAGTTCCTCTTGAGAGACTTCTGTCGGGAAGAATAACGCGAGTAACGCATTTTGTTTTTTAATCGGTGCCTCCACTGTGAAAGCCAGCTTTTCGGCATTCCATTGGGGTGGTATTTCCTGCGCATACAGTTGTTTCTCTTGCGGATGAGTTTCTTCAGAAATCAGCTCTGCCTCAACATCCGGACCAGCCATTTGCAATAAGCGCTCTACTTCATTTTTGTACAATCTGTTTCGAATCCAACGAAAGACAAAGAACAAGACGATGGCCGTTTCCCATATCGGTAACAGAACTCTATTTCTTCCTGTTAAGAAAGTGGTGCCCATGGTGAGCCACAAGTATACTCCAAGCGGAAACAGTGTAATTATCAACACCGCAATCATGAGTATTTCTCCATCGGAAAGGATTCTTCTGGCGAGTTTCCTTCCAGATGGTAAGGCTACAGGGGTCTTTTCTCTTTGTATCCGTTTGGCAAGCCTCGTTCGTAATTGAGTTATTTCTTCTTCACTCAGCCGTTTTTTCACGCTCTTTCCTCCCTACACCCCAACATTTTTTTCGTAGTTTGCGATAATGAACTCCGCGTCTTCAATGTCATCAGCCATATCTATGCGGTTAGTTTCTTTTAATTTTTTCGTTAATACTTTCAATATAGTAAAAAGTTACCAAAGTTCTTTATTTAAGATGGAGCCGTAACATTTTGACGTTGTAGCTCCGAAGCGTACATTATGTACTTTTCTCATTAAAATGATTCTATCTTCTATTGGTAACGAGAATTGCTTATATTGTACCATAAACATACGAAAAATGAATATGACAAAATAGTTAAAAACCTTTGTAAATAAAGCTTAAATCAATCTTCGAACATTTAAATGAGTTAAAGATTCATCGATATGGTATGATAAAAAAAAACAGGAATATCCTAAATATAAGAGGCATGTTATGAAAGAAAATGAAGTTATTTTAAAAAGACAATCTACCCGGATATTTTTCAAAAATGGGGATACGGATTTTTTCTTTAATTGGTTGTTAGGTATAGGAGAAGTTTTTGGTTTTTCTCACGGAGAACTTTATTATCTTGCCCAAGAGTTGGGCAAATCACCAAAACCTGATAACTGGAAAAATGTTTTTTTATCGCATGGAAACTATCTTGAACAAAAAGTAAGTCATTCGGGTTTAAGTGAGCAAACAAAGGCACAATATTATCTAGCACAGACATATTCCCTTCGTTCAGCAATTCAGTTTATCAATCCTTTTTCTGACGAGTATTTGCCTACCGTTCATAAAATGGAGACGGCGTTTTCTAACGCCATTCAATCACTAGGAGCCCCAGTCGAAGAATTATCGATTCCTTATCAAGATTCCTATTTGCCGGGCTATTATCTTCACAGTGGCAATCATTGTCCAACCTTGATTATGATTGGTGGTGGAGATACCTATCGCGAAGATTTATTTTACTTTGCTGGCTATCCAGGCTGGATGAGAAGTTACAATGTTTTAATGGTTGATCTACCTGGTCAAGGGTCCAACCCTGGCAGAGGTTTAACTTTTGATGTAAATGCCTCTATTCCAATTTCACAGTGCATAGACTGGTTAGAAGGCAGAAATCCTCAGCTGAATCATCTAGCCATTTATGGAGTTAGCGGAGGGGGATATTTTACCGCACAAGCTGTCGAAGAAGATACAAGAATCCATGCATGGATTGCAAGCACTCCTATTTATGACGTTTCGGAAATCTTTAGAAAAGAATTTGGGGCAGGCCTAAAAACTCCAAGTTGGTTAATGAATGTCCTTTTAAAGTTAGCTGGAAGTCTGAATGAGGCTGCGGATTTAAATCTTAAAAAATATGCTTGGCAGTTTGGTACTTCTGATTTTAAGAGTGCTATTAATGAAGTGTTTAACCGTGCAAAGGTTGTGGACTATCAAAAAATTCAGTGTCCTTGCCTATTTATCATGGGAGAGGGTGAAGGCGCCGAATTACAACACCAAACCAGAGTGATTTTCGAAGCACTTAGGTCTAAAAATTCGCAAACTAAACTTCAAATTTTTGAAGCAGAAAGTGGTGCGGATGCTCATTGCCAGGTCAACAATTTGAGACTCGCTCATAATGTCGTTTTTGATTGGTTGGACACCTTATTTGAATGGAATTAGAAGGGATAAATTAGATTTATAATCCTGATTATAGTCCTCCTAACAATAATGTTTGAGCAGCTGTAACATCCTTTTGATTGAGTAGTTGCGATATTTGATTCATCTTAGGCTAAGCAGATAAACAGAAAACTAAAATCTTTTGTTTATCTTTGCATACTTCCGTTCATCAAAATTACCTTTTATAGTTTCGTCGCAAAAAACGGCTTTCTTGTAAGTGCACGTAGCAACACAAGAAAGCCGTTTTTATTTATCTCTCTATGTTTAGACCTCTATGATTCCTAACCCTAACTCTGGCGTTTGCATGTTCATTTCCTTCAATCGGATGTTTTGTTGAAGGTATTTTTCAATTACATTCAAATACTCTTCGCCAAAGTATGTAAACAAACTCCCTTTACAAATCCATCCTATCAATGAACTTCATACCTTCATAAGATGTTCTTTTCAAAGTTTGCGATAATGAACTCCGCGTCTTCGATGTCATCGTCCATATCTATGCGGTTAGCTTCTTTTAAAATCGCCATGCTCTTCTTGGCCAGCACGATGAGTCCACTGATTTCTTTTTCATAAAATTTTTGTTTTAAAAAAAGGAGCAAGCACCAGAGGAAGAAGAGTGGAACGGCAAAAAACAAGACTAAAAGCGAGATGGACACAAATCCCGGATCTTGTGCCACACGAGCGACGAGAGCCATTGTCGGTGCTTTGAAGATTTCGGTCTTGATAAAGAAATAGCCTAGAAACCCCGTAATAAATCCAATCGTAGCCAGTTTTTGTTCTGCACGCTTTGGTTTCGCCTGTGTGACACCTGCTTCTTGCGTCAATGTGTCAGTCAAATAACGAAACTGCGCTAATTGTTGGTTCGTAATGCGATTATGAAACGAAAACTTCATCTTCTTCTCCTCCTAAAATCCAAATCGGTCCTTATAATCCTCAATCAGAAATTCTGCGTCTTCGATATCCTCTTCTAAGTCGTCGCGTCCAGCTACTTTGAGCGATGCAATCGCACGTTCCGCAAAGGGTATCAGTTCGCCAAGTTTACGTGTCAGTACTTTTTTAGACCAGATTCGGTACAGAAGAAAAAAGAATACCAAAAATAAGGATAAAGAAATAAATGGGAAGATTAGAAAAACCACACTATTTTCTTGGGCGAACTTACCAAGAAAATACTTAACGGGTAGCCCAAAAATCCCTGTACGCATCACTAGGATGAATAAAAACATGCCCGCAATCATTTTGATGAATGCTATTTTGTCGACTAGTCCCGGTAGTTCATCATCCATTCCCGCCTCTTTCATTAAGTAGCTTGTCAACTCACGGAAGTTCACTAACATTTTTCTCGTCGCAACGTCTTTAAATAGAAATTTAAACATACTATTCTCCTCCTAGAGCGATTCCTTTTTGTGCCAAATTCTCCACACATTCTTTGTAATACGCATCATCATGCTCTTTGTATAACGGACTCTTCCACTCACAAGTCACAACTTCGGTATACGGCGGACACATTTTTCCCCGGTACGACGCCTCTTTCCATAGAGGGGTCACATTATACCCACGGCGCTCCATTTCATCCATAATGAGCCTATGATATTGATAGAGCACATACGGAGGATACGTAAACACATAATCCACCGTTGCGTGCTTCTTGCCCCAGCCATTTCCTCTAAGGGCACAACATTCACGGTGTTGCCCCAACAGTTGCGGACGCGGGAGCTTTGCGATCAAGTCTTCATGCCATAATCTCATTCTTCTTCCCCCTAAAATCCAAATCGGTCCTTATAATCCGCCATCACCACTTCTACATCTTCAATATCCTCTGCCAGTTCTGTGCGTCCCTCTTCCTTCAAGCGAGCGACCACCTGCTCAGCAAAAGTCACTAAATTTTTTAATTCTCGTTTTAAATCCTTTTGAATCCATAATTGATCTAAAAATAAGACCAAATTGACACTAATCAAAATAAAGAGAACGGGAATTCCGATAGAAAACCAACCAAAATGTTCCAACAATGTCTGAAACGGAACCCACGTAAACGAACTCCGATAGAAAATGATGGCAAGTGCCAGCACGACAACCGTTGGCACAACAGGATTTCGTTCCACTTTAGCCGGAACCTCCTCTGTCAACCCTGCCTTTTCAGCTAAAAACTCAACGATTTCACGAAAACGACTGACCGCGTTCTTCGACAGAAAACTTCTAAACAACTGATTCACTGCCTTCCCCTTCCTGGAACATGCCTTTTTACTTTATTTCCCAATTATACCATCTCCGCCCCCACTTCGCCTACACCCCCATGAATTTATCGGATGATTAAGAAAAACACCCTTCCGCAGCAAACTTTCCAGCACCCATCTCCCTCTAAAACCACCACACCGCATTGTTTCCCTTCCCAAGACCGGAAGGCAAGCTCTGCCATGCCTGTCCCCTTCACAAACTCAGAGAAGTAACCCGCCTGGCTCATCCTAGCCCCGAACCCCATCAAAACGCACTCTCCCGCCTCATCGAAGGAAAAAATAAAATAAAATCTATTGATTCAAAGTCGTATCGTTGGCTTAAAAAAGCCCTCGGGGACTCTATAGTGAGAATAGTAAAGAAAAAGCAACCGATGTGAATTAGAGGGAGTTATGAGATGCTCCTTATGGAAAATACTTTATACAGGTAGACGCAGTAGCTGATTGAATTAAGCTTCATCCCTTGTGATTTGCTTAATACTAATCAGCTTTGCGGGGGTAAGACTACGAAAAAAACTGGACTCACACTGTGAGTCCAGTTTTAATTTCTGTCTTACTCCCTCTTTGAGGCTTGGTAGGATTGAGACCTTGGCTCAATCCGATGCCTTTACTATCATCACTATGAAGATGTCCCCCGAGGGCGATTTAAGACAACGTCTTAACCTTCATTTTCATTGAATCAATAGATTTTATTATAATTCTCTTCGTCCTTCGATGGCGCGGAAGAGAGTCATTTCGTCTGCGTATTCGATGTCGCTGCCGACCGCTAATCCATGAGCCAGACGCGTTACTTTGATGCCCGCTGGCTTGATAAGACGGGACAAGTACATGGCAGTCGCTTCACCTTCCGCTGTCGCGTTGGTGGCGATTATAACCTCTTGGATTTCCGGGTCCTGCAACCTCGTAATCAGTGACGTAATATTAATATCATCCGGCCCCGTCCCTTCCATCGGAGACAATACCCCGTGAAGCACATGATAGAGCCCTTTATATTCCTTCATCCGCTCCATACTCATCACATCTCGGGCATCTTCCACCACGAGAATTTTCGTACGGTCGCGCGTTGTATCCGCACAAATCTCGCACGGATCCTCTTGCGTCACATTGCCACAAACCGAACACATTCGTAAGTCACGCTTGCAGCTAATGAGAGAATTTGCAAAGTTTAAGACGTCTTCTTCACGCATATCCATGCAGAAGAAGGCAAGTCGTGCAGCCGTCTTCGCACCAATCCCCGGTAGCTTCATAAAGCTATCCATCAATCGTGCAATCGGTTCTGGATAATGCATGCTCCAACCTCCATTGATTAAAATCCTGGGATGTTTAATCCTTTAGTGAATTGACCCATTGTTTGGTCGTTGGCTTTTTCTGCTTGCGTTAACGCATCGTTTGTCGCCATTAACACTAAGTCTTGTAATAATTCTACATCCTCTGGATCAACTGCTTCTGGTTTGATTTCCACGTTTAAGACTTGGCGTTTTCCGTTTACCGTTACTTTTACCAAATCACTTTGAGAAGTTCCAGTGTATTCTGTTTGGTTTAACTCTTCTTGAGCTTGTGCCATTTGTTTTTGCAATTTTTGCATTTGTTTCATCATGCCTTGCATATTTCCCATTCCACGCATGGTTGTACCTCCGTTAATTCGTATTTTTTCTATTCTTCAATTTGAACGAACTCTTCCCCGAAAAGCTCAATCGTATCTTGTACTTTTTGTTTAAATTCTTGTTCTTCCTCAGAAATCGACTCTTCCACAACAGGTGCCTCTGTCACATGAGAGACCGCTTCGCCTTCTTTATTCTTCTTGCGCTCGAGAACGAAATCAGAACGAATTTGTTGCCACTGTTCGCTCGTGACTCCAACAAAGGTTCCGCTGTAGCCTCCGAGGCGTTCGAGATGTCCTTGAACTTCTTCATGGAATCCTACAGTCGTCTCGGCCAGTCCGCAAATATGTTCATACATAAATTGCATCACAAACCCATTTGGCCCTGCAGCAACCGGTTGTGCTTGATTCATCAGTGCTCGTTGTTGCGGAGTTAGGCAGCTGAGCAAGTCGCCCCATAAGTCGCGCACTTTTTCGATGTCTTCTTTAGTCGCTTCCATCAAAATTTTGTTCACGGCCGACACATTCGGCTTGAAGCTTGCTTTTGGTGCTTTCGTGGCTGGTTTTGGCGGAGCCGGTTGCGAAGAAGGAATGCTTCCTCCGTTCATCAACGCAGACATTTGTTGACGTAACTGCGCGAGTTGTTGTTGTAATTGCTCCACTTCCTCGCTACTTGGCGCTTCTATTGCTCTAGGAGTAGCACTTGTTTGTGGTTGTGCCATTTTAATCGTTAAGACTTCGAGTGAAATCGTTGGTTTTGTGGTGAAGCGCATTTCTTGTTGTGTTTGATTTAAAGCTTCCACAAAGCGGTATAAGAAGCTTGCATCCACTTCGTCTTTAAACTGCAAGAAGCGTTCGCTACGACCGACTGCCTCGCCACTTTGTTTGGCTACGAGGAGGTCTCTAGCAAATTCCAGCCATTCTTCCACCAATCGGCTTGCTTCTTTCCCCATTTTAAAGAGCTGTTGTAAGCTTTCCAACGCTTCTTCTGCCTTTTGCGCTTGTAAGTCCGCTACAAAATCAATCATCAAGTCATCGGTCAGGCTTCCTGACACTTGAATCGCTTCTTCAAACGTGACTTTCCCATCCCCAAACGAAATCATTTGGTCGAGTAAACTGAGGGCGTCCCGCATACCCCCGTTAGCACATCTAGCCACTACACTGAGGGCATCCGCTTCGTACTCTATGCCTTCTTGGTCTAGGATATACGCCAAGCGGTCGATAATTTCTTGGGACGTAATGCGTCTAAAGTCAAACCGTTGCGTCCGAGAAATAATCGTCGCTGGAATTTTATGCGGTTCTGTCGTTGCGAGAATGAAGATGACCTTTTGAGGCGGTTCTTCTAAAGTTTTTAAGAGTGCGTTAAACGCTCCTGTTGAGAGCATATGCACTTCGTCGATAATATAAATTTTATATTCGGCTTGCGTTGGTGCATAACGCGCCTTGTCACGAATATCACGGATTTCTTCAACCCCATTGTTGCTGGCCGCATCGATTTCGATCACGTCGCCAATCGTTCCGTTTGTGATCCCTTTACAGATTTCACATTCGTTACAAGGTTCGCCGTTTTTTTGGTTTGGACAGTTAATGGCCTTTGCAAAGACCTTCGCGGCACTCGTTTTTCCTGTCCCACGAGGCCCCGTAAATAAGTAAGCATGACTCGTTTTTTGATTACTAATCGCGTTTTTTAACGTATGCGTCACCGCACTCTGTCCGACCATATCATCGAACGTTTGTGGACGCCATTTTCGATATAATGCTTGATAAGCCATATTACTTCCCTGCCTTTTTAAAAATTTACAGTTCTATTCTAGTATAGATTCTTCAAAAATTCTACTGTTCGACGCGTTTCATCGGCGCCTTTGACGTCTGAATAAAGCGACTTTCTGTCCCTTTTGGAACAATGAGGGATAGACGGTGTTTTGCCCTTGTACAAGTCGTATACAGCATCATTTGTTCTTTCGCGGTATGATACGCTTCATCGGTCGCATTCCAAATGATGACCTCGTCAAACTCCATCCCTTTCGCCACTTGAATTGTCGTTAATACAAAGCGACTGCCAAGCGACTCACTGCTATCTTCTAGAAGCGCAATGTCTTCCACGTTTAGCAGTTGATGTAAGGCTCTAGCTTCTTCCATCGTCCGACATAAAATTGCCGTTGTGTGATACACTTGCGGGCTTTCTTCCAATAAGCCTTTCAAGCGCGTGAGCTGCATGCCATCTGCATCGCTATACAGCGTTACTTCGCTTCCCGTACGTGGGAATACATTTTTATCGAGTGGCCATTTTAAGATTCCGTTGGCAAATCGTGTAATTTGTGCGGTACAGCGATAGCTGATTTCAAGCGAGCGATTCATCAAGGACCGGTTTGGAAAGACCAATTCGACGAGTTCAGGATGGCGCGTTCCCAATGTGAAAATCGAAGAAGACGTCGTAAACGATTGGTAAGTGTCCCCAACGACCGTGAATTTCGCACGGAAATAAAAATTCGATAGAGTGCCCAGCCATAACAAGGACACGTCTTGTACTTCATGGATAAAGAGATGGCTATACCCTACATAAGCGCGAACCGGAGTGACTCTTGTCGCCACATATTGCAACAGACGAATCCCTTCTGCCGTCACTTGGAGGCGAGACCCTTCGATTTTTTTCAACGGAATTGGCGCATTGTCCATCTTCTCTAGCTCTTGACGGCGCGCTTTCGCTTGCGGCATCCATTTTTGAACTAGATAAGCGATGTCCACGAATGCGAACATTTCTACTTGTTGCGTCACTTCAAGCACTTCTTTTTCGAAGACTTTTTGTCCAAGTACTTGGAAATACTCCGCCTCACTCTTCGTCTCAACATCCTTCATCAAGACTTCGATTTGCATTGCATTCATAGACTCGTAAACGGCTTTGGCCTTCTCGGACATAAAGAATTTATTGAGACGGCGTTTTAAAGTACGCTCTAAGACGGTTTGCATTTGCGTTAATTGCTGATGCAATGGTAAGGTCACATTCACATTTTCAGTGAGTTTTTCATAGTCTTTCATGGTGAAGACCGCTTGCCCTTTAATCCCGATTGCTCGATACGGTAGATCTTTCGCCGTTAGCCCTTGGAGATTGCGATGCACAAGTGCAATCCACTCACTATCCGTCAAGTATACTTTACGCGTTGGCACTTGGCTTAAAGTCGTTGTTTTATGCAAGTACATCTTGCGGTATAACTCAATCGTATGTTGCGCAAGTGTTTGTTGGTATAACTCGCTTCCCGTTAAACTTGGGATCACATGCGATACGTATTTTGCAAAGAGTTGGTTGCGTGATAGGAGCAACATATCGCTCATCCGCTTATCTTTGGCTTGATACATCAAATACGCAATGCGTTGGAGTAAGATTGTCGTTTTCCCACTTCCGGCGCACCCATTCACGGTGAGCCAGTCTTTCGGGTTCAGACGGATAATTTCATTTTGTTCTTTTTGAATCGTTGCGGTGATGCCTTCTAAATGCCCATCCTTATTCGTCGGTGCACTTAAGGCCTCCATTAAGAGCGATTCTTCATTTTCAATATCATAAACAGACTGTAAGGTTCCTTTTTTGATGACGATGTCGCGTTTTAGAAAGGCTTGTGCTTTTTGCGCCCCATTTGGAGTCTCGTAATGGAGCTCTCCTAAGGTTCCTTCATAAAACAAACTTGCAATGGGTGCTCTCCAGTCATACACTTGCACTTGATCTTCTTCATCAAAGAAGGTCGCTGGTCCAATATACATTTTTTCTACTTTTTCGTCTTTTCCAAATTGAACGTCAATTCTTCCAAAGTACGGAGATTCTTTTTGTCTTTCTAATTGCTGGATTCCATACTGAATTGTATCTTGTCTAGTGATATCCAGGTCGCGTTCTTGCAGACGTTTTTCTTCGAATGTAATTTTGTCTTCCATTAGCTTTTTCACACCTTCTAGATGTTTAGCTTCTTCTTGGAAATTCTGGTTCTTCATGCGACTCACTCTCCCTCCACTGGATATTCTTTCTCATAAAAACAGGCTGAACCTCTGGTCCAGCCTGAATCTTCTTCTATGTACATACAGCACATAGCGAACATTACTTATAGCTGCTTCCTTCCGGACCTGACTCGATTCATAAGTTCGCTATTGCCATATGGCCTAACGGCACGTATTATTATACAAAACTTCTTTTTGAAAAGCAAGTAGATACCGCTTGAGAAAGAAATTATTGGAAACGACAAAATAAAGGGCGCAAATGAAACTATCCCATCGTTTTTTGCGGTTAGATGCTGGGAGTATTCCATACATAGTTTTCTCTTCTTAAAAGCACACCCTTCGGGGGTTGATTTCTTCGAGTGCTTGCGGATTATTTTATAGTAGCTGTAACGTTGCACCGGTTCGAGCCGAAGTCTCTCACCTTTAAAGCCTCAAAGGAGGTGTACGTCCACAAGCGGACTACTCCTGCTAAGCACAGTGGTTGAATGGAATGAGCTTTGCTGTAACCAGCTAGCTCATTCCTATTCAACTTTGTGGGGGAAAGAAAACGAAATACTCTAAATACATAATGTATTTGGAGTATTTCTGTCTTTCTCCCTCGCATTTAATGCGTAACACGTTACGAAACCTTAGCACTGTGAAGGTTTCCTATAGAATCCACAAGATTCTTCGAAATCAACGTGAAGAAATAAATAGGCTGCTCCCTACCTCAAACGATGGAGTTTTGTGCGTCTCTTATGTGGTGCTTCTTTTTCAACTGAATCTGCTAGGTTTTCTAAAATAAAACCGTGCCGAGGGATGGCAAAAGAGACACTAAAAAAGATAGTCTCTCTAGAAGGAAAAACTATCTAAAAATGTTTGCTTGTGCTTACTGATGGTTGGCTTTTTTTGTTTCTTCTCTTTCATCGAAAAATAACATCAATGGGAGTAGCGTCCACAACAGATTTCCATCGAATACACTTAGCCAGGATTCGCCTGTATATAATTTCAGCCCTATTCGAAGGATTAAGGCCAGGACATTGACCACGATGGCTAGCGTAAATAATTGTTTGGCTAATTGAGAACTTTCTTTTTGTTTTGGTTTTTCCATGTTGAACTCTCCTTACTTGCTTTTCGTTATCTTTATTAAAGCATTTTAAGGAGCCTTGCAACAGGCACTTTTGTCATTGCTTTGCATTACTAAAGTCATGGTTTGCTTGATTTCGAAGGAACTGCGGAAAATTAAAAAGCAGCAAACCAGATTGATTTGCTGCTTGTTCTCTAAAATATTTTATGCTTTGGATGGTTTGGATAATAAGAATAGGTAAAGTCCAAAGGCTAATTTAATAATGGCATCGATATAGGCGATGGTCACGAGGGAGCTTTGCGGAGAGAGGTATCCGACCGCTGCATTGATTACGCATGCCAATCCTAGGAAGATCATTGATTTTCCATGGACGAAGTAGTACGGGAAGAAATGGATCCCTGTCGCAAGAAGCGCGCCTAACCAGATGAGTCTCCAGTTTTCAGATTCAAAGAATGGTCCTCCTAAGAGTACTAGTAAAATAAATAAGAGAATCACTGAGTATAACGACACTTTTCGTTGGAAAGGCGTTGAAGGTCCGTCCGAAAACTTATGAAGGACTTTTTTATTCAGATTGATGGAAAAGAAACTCACCATATAGCCGATGCTGAAGACCTGCATATTAATGATTTGTTCTCCACCTACAACCGTCGCGAGTGCAATCACGAATGCGACCGCAATAAGCCATAATCCACACGCTTTTTTGTAATTGAATTCTAACGTTTCTCCTTTGTTATAACCTAAAAATGACATCCATATTCCTCCAGTTCACTTTGAAACTTTTAACGATATCCTCTATTCTACTCCTGTAAAAATGAGAATTCAAACGTCAAACCCCTTTAAGCGTCCTATCTAGTGAGGGGATTTTCTTTTTGAAGGAATTTGCTGGCTAGTGAATAGACTTGCTTGATTGCCTTGCCATCCAGTTTCCATGTTGCTAGTTCTGCTTCGATGAGTTCTGGGAACTTCTTGCTAATATCTCGAAGGGCATTGCCGACAGATTTTCGGACATACTCGCTTTCGTCTTCTTTGAGGGCGGAAATTCTTTGGATGGCTTCATGAGGGTGTTCTTTAAAATACGGTCTGCTCGTCCAAATCCGTAAGACTTCTGTGACCGCTCGTCTTGTATTTGGATGTGGATGGGCTAGCCACTCATCGATGACGGGAAGTGCTTTTTCATATCCTACCTTTTTACAGTACTCGTCGAACGCCTTTGCTAACACTTCTTGCACTCTCCAGTTATCGTCCTTGGAGACTTCCTCTCTCATAAAGGCTAGAATTTCCTCTTTTTGCGATAAATAGCCAAATAGGAAGACTCCGTACATTCGAACTTGATAGACCTCAGACTGATAGGCGAGATGTGCCAATTGCTCTACTTCGTCTTCCTTGTAGTTTCGATAATCTTGTAGAGCTCTTCTTTCTTCCTCTTTGAATCCGCTCTGGATGGGTGAAAAATCCTTTTCAAGTTGCTCGATATACTTCTTCAAATAAATGCTCCTTTCTTTTAGCTTTTACCGAAATGAATCGCCTTTATTATACTCCATCCAATCAAAAAGCACAGCCTTTACTTGAAAAGCTGTGCTTGGTTTTAGAGATTAAAATAATGCTGTTAAAGCAGATGCTAGACCGAAGAAGATTCCTGGTGCGTTTGCAGCTGCTAGCGGAATATCACGGTTTGGTTTGAAGAGTCCATAGTACACCCATAATGAGCAGTTCAATGCGGCAACGAGTGGTTGAATGAAGTCCCCTTTATTCCCAGCTAAGTTGTTCATAATTTGAGGGATATACGCAACATACATCGCAACGGACATACAAGTCGCAATCCAACCTAATACTTGCGTTTGTTTTTCTGATAATTTCATACAATCTGCTCCTTTCACAAATTATGTAAAATAATATATAAAATGAAAACAATTTTCAAGTATATTCAACCGATTACAACTTTAAGTTTTCATTAAAAGAAAACAAGCACAGCTCCTACTCGGATTGCTGTGCTTGTTTGGCTTCTTGTTTTCGTTTTTTATTGCGTTCACGAAGGCCTTTGAAGAAAGAACGTAAGATTTCTTGGCATTCCTCTTCAAGGACCCCTTGCTCCACTTCGACTTGATGATTAAACCGGCTATCTTGGAGCAGATTCATAAAGGTACCAGCCGTCCCTGCTTTTGGGTCGAAGGCTCCAAATATCACTTTCTTCATCCGCGCCAGAATCATCGCTCCACTGCACATCGGACAAGGTTCCAATGTAACGAAGAGTTCACAGTCTTCGAGTCGCCAGCTTCCAAGGTGCTGGTTTGCCTGGCGAATGGCTTTGATTTCAGCGTGCAAGGTGGCGTCTTGTTCCTTCTCGCGTAAGTTGTGGCCACGACCGATGATTTCACCATTCAAGACGACAACCGCCCCGATTGGCACCTCTTCTTGGTCATAGGCTTTCTGGGCTTCTTTCAACGCTTCCCTCATAAAGAATTCTTTTTCCTGAAGTTCCATGTTCTTACTGATAGACGCGCTTTGTCACGACTAGACTATGCGGTCTCTCAAACTCCTTATCTAAGTAGTCTTGGTACGTCCCTGGGGAAATAAATCCACGGACGCTTAAAATATCGGTTCCTGCTGCTCCGACAATCGTATCGGCTAGCAGTACGCAGTTAGTACTCATGACAAAATACGTCTTGAATTTTGAAGAGGTAAATTTATACAAGCGGCCATCTGCTTCTTGTTTTAGCTTGTAGGCATACATCGGTTCTTCTTTGTCGATTCCAGGACGCTTAGGTTTCACGGTTTTTGGTGGATCCCAAGGCACTGTCAGCGACATCAGTTTGGCGATTTCCTTATCGACAGCTGCGAGTTGTTCCGGAGACAAGGCGAGACCATATCCCAGTAAGGTCTTATGGTTTTCGCGTTTACAAAATTCAATGTATTTTTCACGGTCGGCACTAAAAAGAACCCCATCCCCCATCGCTCCAAAGAGGCGTTCTGAATTCGTATCGTAGTTCCCAAATGAAATAATGCGTCCCTTATAACAAATATCGACATGCCCGATTGCCCCAAATCCGTCTTTTGTGACGTGAATAAACATTTCTAAGTTTGGTTCGGCATTTTCTTTGGCACGGTCGTAAATTTCAGAAGCGGTTTCGCCTTCGCCAAGTTCCAACGCATCATTGATTTTCTGCAAAGTCACACGAGGAATAATCGCAGCCAGTACCAACGGCATCCCTCGACGCAAGCGTCTACGAAGGACTTTCTTTCCAACTTCGGCCTCGAAGAACCATCCGTCACGAATGTTACTAGTCCCAAGCCCGATGAAATAAAGCGCAAGGAAGAACATTTGTAAGTTGCCGTCGCCCCCAAGAGCCAGTAAAGTCGCTACCCCGACAACTGAGAGCCAAATGGTATCAATGAGCAAGCGCAGTCGCGGACGGATACCGTCTTTGACATAAATATAGTACGTTACGCCACTAGTGGCCGCTTTCATCACTTCGTTAAGCCCCATCAAGATACTGACAATCGCAATCGGAAGCGAGATAAAAAATTGATTTCCTGCTAAAAATCCGTAAAGGAAAAATTTAGCAACATTCAGCCATAATGGATCTTTTGCCGCCGCCTTACTAAACCAACGGAACAAGAAATTCCATAGTTCACGAGCCCATAAGAATGTTAAAAACAGACGTAACATCAATTCTGGGAAGCTTGGTCCGTAGATTAGGAGCAACACCCCAGCAATAAGGAATGCAATCCCTTCAATTAGGAGCTTTTTCCCTGTAATCCCTAGTTCACTAATTTTCTTCATCAATAATACCTCCTACAGCTACCACTGAAGCAGCTTGTTCATGTTTCTCCACCCATTCTTTCACGAAACGGTAAATCACGGCAAAAATTGGTATGAAGAAAATCATTCCTACTAAACCAAAGAGATTTCCACCGATTAACGCAGCAGCAAGGGTTAGAATCGTTGGCAAACCTACGGAACTGCCGACAACCTTCGGATAGACGACATTTCCTTCCACTATTTGAACGATCATAAAGACGACAAGTGAAATGAGTGCTTGAATTGGGCTTTCTGTAAAGGTGAAAAGCATTCCAATTCCGCACGCCATAAACGGCCCGATATACGGAATGAATGAGAGTACTCCGGACAGCACCCCAACAAGTCCTGCATATGGCAACCCTACAAGAGAGTATCCAGCAAAAATCATAACCCCAACGATTCCCGCCTCGATGATTTGACTCATCAAGAAACGGTCATACGTATCCACGATGACTTCCCCAACATAAGTAATGTGCTCGATTTTATCTTTTGGCAAGACCACATTAAGAATGCGAAGCGTTAAACGTGCGAGCATTTCCTTACTTGCGAGAATATTAATCATGAAGAAAATCCCCATAATTACAGAGAACACATTTGAGAAGAGCCCTGAAATATTCGTTGTAAATCCGCCAAGGAATGTAATGACAGACGATACGATATTGCTTTGACTTAGTGAGTCGGTAATCTGACTCACTTCACTGGATTGCATTAATTTTGAATGTTGTACAAAATCCGCAACCACGAATAGTAAGTGATTTACACTATCGCCCAGTTGTGACACGGTTTTAGCAATCATCGGCGCAATAATCCAAATCAACAGCGAAATAATCAGAAGCAGAATCACAATAATGCTCAGGATTGCGACACTTCTACGCAGCTTTTGCGGGAAGTTTATCTTCTCCAACACTTGTTCAATTCGCTTCATTGGCACGTTTAAAACAAATGCCAAAATCATCCCTAAAATAAGCGGGAACATCATCCCAATAAATTCGGAAATCCATGTGAGGATGGCGCTAAAATTCAAGACGACAAGTAACGAAACAGCCGCCAGAGCAATCATCACTGCCCAATCTTTTCTAATCTTATCCATACTATAATTCCTTTTTTAATTGTTCTAAGAGCGCATTGCATCCCAATGTCACATCACGGTACGTCGCATCAAAGTCTCCTGTATACCACGGATCGGCAATATCGCGCGGCACTCCTGCCACTTCTAACAAGCGAGCCACCGTCGCATCCGATTTTCCATCGACAAAAGCGTGAATATTACGCACATTCGACGCATCCATTCCAAGAATGTAGTCTGCGTCCAGGTCCGTCGCATCCAACGTCCGTGACACAAGCCCTTTTGCGGAAATGCCGTGCTCCTCGAGTTTCTTCCGAGTGCCGTGATGCACCGGATTCCCATGCTCCCACGTACTTGTCGTAGCGGAATCAATCGTAATTTTATCTTCCAATCCTTCTTCATGAACCATTTTTCTAAATACAGCTTCTGCCATCGGAGAACGACAAATGTTGCCCAGGCAGACGAACACAACCTTCATGACCGTCCCTCGCTTTCCATTCTTTCCCTTCACTATAACATACGAGCCACCCCCTTCGCAAAAAAATGTCTGTGTGGTGTTATAGCTTACTCGAACGAACTAAATTTTCTAAAATATCCCCTGTAGAAAACAAAGACAAGATTCCTTCAAATCCTTGCGGATTTTTTTATAATGGCTGTAATGGGGCACCGGCTTGAGCCTACGTCTCAAGCACTTTCGAGATTCAAACGGACTCTAAAAGAGTCCGGAATTCACTTCGAATGCTATCCCACATCACTTCGATTATAAAATCCGCATGATTTTCCGTAATCTTGTCTGTAATCTTTACTAAATTTCTGCCTTAGTTTTTCGTTCGAGCTAGCTTCTACACTTTTTGAAGGCTTGCTCGTCTGTTACACTGCGAGAAACATATGAACGCATGTCACGTCCCTTCATCACCGCACCCCTGCAGCGACGATTTTTCCTGCACCCAACTCTTATTTCTCTTCTCCCTTTCTTTCGAATGAAGGCAAGATCCACATTAGTTATCTACCTAATTGTTCTTTCATTTTATCTAGAAATTGATTTAATTCCTTCTGAACTTTCTGTAATAACTCTTTTTCTTGAGAGTCAGTTAATTTAACTTCTTTCCTCGTATTGTCTTCTCCAATCGTATGGTAGCTTGAATAAATGATATTCCATTCTTTATCTAAAAAGAAAGTCCCGTTTATTTTCTTTCCATCATCCACCGTTGAAAAAAGAACAAGTATTTCGCTATCATCAGGACTTGGAACTCGTACTTTTAAATTCAATTCTCCATCCATTTCAAGCATATCGATACCACCTAAACGTCTAATAACTGAGTCTGATGGGATTCCATATCCTGCTTCTCTAATCTTGTCCGCATTACGATTTCTTAGCACGTGGGCAATCAATTCAATTTTATTATTAGATGAAAAGTCCGGAACTACTTCATCCTCATGAAATAACCAATAGCCAAAACCTATCACTGCGATTATTAGCAGTATCACTCCTGCTTTCTTTTTAGAAATCGACATTCTATTAGCACCCCTACTCACTTTTTAACAAATCATTTCTTTGATTAAGCCAATTATACTGCACGGTATCCATCTGCAGCAGGAATCTTATGATAATCTTTCCATATCATTTTTCTCTCCCTTTCTTTCGAATAAAGGCAAAATCCATTTGAAATAAGGCACAAACACAGGGATAAAAAATAAACGGAATACCCTTCGGATTCTATAGCGGCAATAATAGCGATTGTAATCGATGTGAATTACTGACTCTGGAAATTTATTTCCTAGAGTCAGTTTGAAGCTCGATAGGGAGCGAGACCCTAGGCTCGCCCCGGTACAGCTATTATCGCAGCTATGAAGATATCCGAAGCGGTATGAAGTTTATTTTTTAGCCCCTTGGGCTATATTCTCTCTTCTTTTCAAATGGATTTTGCATCCTTCGAAAACAAAAAATGGTGGACAGCCGTCCACCATTTTTTCTATTCTACTGTAACCGATTTGGCTAAGTTACGCGGTTTATCCACGTCTAAGCCTTTACCTAGAGAAGTGTAGTACGCGATTAATTGCGTTACCACTACAGATACGATTGGTGCAAGTAAGATTGGCACCGCTGGAACGATGATATCGTCGCCTTCTTGTTCAACGCCTTCCATCGCGATTGTTGTTACGACAGCGCCACGAGCTTTCACCTCTTGGATATTTCCGCGAGTGTGGCTTGCTACTACTGGTTCGCTTAATAATGCGATAACTGGAGTGCCTTCTTCGATAAGGGCGATTGTTCCGTGTTTTAATTCCCCTGCGGCAAAGCTTTCAGTTTGCACGTATGAGATTTCTTTTAATTTCAACGCTGCTTCCATCGCTACATAGTAGTCTAAGTGACGACCGATGTAGAAAGCATTGCGAGTTTCTAATAAGCGCTCTTTGACTAAGTCTTGAACGGCTTGTTTGTCTGATAATACGCTCTCGATTGAAGCCGCAACGACACCTAAGTCGTGTTTCATGTCGAATGGAGCTTCTAAGCCTTTAGAAGCTCGTAATGCGTCTGCTAAAACGGCCATTACTGCGATTTGTGCAGTGTAAGCTTTTGTTGAAGCTACGGCGATTTCAGGACCTGCGTGTAATAGTAAAGTATAGCTTGCTTCACGAGAAAGAGTTGACCCTTTCACGTTTGTGATTGTTAATGATGGGAAGTTTTGCTCGTTTACTTTTACCAATGCTTGACGGCTGTCCGCTGTTTCTCCACTTTGTGATAAGAAAATGAAGAATGGTTTTTGTGATAATAATGGTTGGTGGTATGCAAATTCGCTTGCTAAGTGAACTTCTACTGGGATTCCAGCAAGTTGTTCTAACAACGCTTTACCTACCCATCCTGCGTGGTAGCTTGTTCCGCAGGCAATCACGTAAATGCGGTCGCTTGCTAAAATGCTGTCTTGGATTTCTTTATCGACTTGTAATTGACCATTTTCGTCTTGATAGTTTTGGATGATTTTACGTAATACAACTGGTTGTTCATCCATTTCTTTCAACATGTAGTGAGGGTAAGCCCCTTTTTCTAAATCGTCTGCATCTAATTCTGCAACGAATGGTGCACGTTCTACTGGTTCACCGTCGATTGTTTCGATTTCTACAGATGTGTCTGTTAAAGTGATTAACTCTTCGTCTTTGATTTCGATGTAACGGTCTGTTTCAGCGATTGTTGCCATTGCGTCTGAACAGATGACGTTGAAGCCTTCGCCAACCCCTACTAATAATGGGCTCTTATGTTTTGCTGCATAAAGAACGCCTGGTTTTTCGCTATCTAATAAACCAAAAGCGAATGAGCCGCGGATTTCTTTCAACGCACGACGGAACGCTTCTTTCCCTGATAAGTTTTCTTTATTTGCAAAGTATTCTACTAAGTTTACGGCAACTTCTGTATCTGTTTGAGATTTGAAATCAACGTCACTTAAGAATTCTTTTTTCAATTCGTCATAGTTTTCAATTACGCCGTTGTGCACTAATGTGAAACGACCTGATTGTGATTGGTGAGGGTGAGCGTTGTTTTCTGTCGCTGGTCCGTGTGTTGCCCAACGAGTATGCCCAATCCCTGCAAATGCTGGAATTTCTTCATCCACTGCATCACGAAGATTTTGAATACGTCCAACACGTTTTACTAATTGTGTTGAGCCATCTTCGTCCATAATAAATAATCCTGCTGAGTCATATCCACGATACTCAAGCTTTTCTAATCCGTTTAATACTACTGTTTGGATTTTTCCATGTCCAATACATCCTACGATTCCACACATAATGTTTAACTCCTTTAATAAGAGGTCCCTCTCGGCGCCTCCTACTTCTGTAATTTTTGATTATGTTTCTGGTGCGTGCTATCAATTTTGTCATTTCCTTACAAAATGGTTTGTATGTAGCTGTAGACTGCACTGCCTTGAGTCATCCGCCGAGTATTTCGATAAACTCATTCCTCGTCACCCGTTTTTTAAAACAGGCCTGGCGCTATCCTTGTCGCTTCCTTCCAAAGCTTTTCATAAATTTTCAGAAACAAGTTCATCATAACCGATGACCCACTAAAAAAACAACTAATTTTCCTTTTTCCTAATATTTTAAAGACCAAACTTCAACAGCAAACCCACTAAAACCGCACCCTTATCGCATTTCTTGGCACTAGTCCTCTAAGTACCACTTCATCAACATTTCTTAACTCTTTCCTATTAAAGCTCCGTCTCTATTCCGAAACTTTTGTATTTTTAGTTCAGAAGCACACACCACCTTATTAGCCGTGAAACGCACAAACGATATCCTATCCCTCTCTCCTTCAAAAAGACTACCCCTTTGTCGTTAGTGGTGAAAAGCACACATAACATCCTTTCCCCTCCCTAACTCTCAAAGAGAATACCAGTTTGTCGTGAGTGGTGAAAGGCACACATAATATCCTTTCCCCTCCCTGCCTCTCCAAGAGAGTACCAGTTTGTCGTATGTGGTGAAAAGCACACATGATGTTCATTTTCTTTCTAGCTCAACTATTCACCTCATATAATAAGCGATTAAGAGGCGATTGGCTGTCCTTTCGGATTCCATAGTAGCAGTAATGAGAATACGCATTAAAACGAATAAGACGGAGTTAGGAATTCATTCCTTACTCCGTCTTTGAGGATTTAAAGGCGAGAGACTACAGGCTCGAGCCGGTGCCCCATTACAGCTACTATAGGAAACATCCGAAAGGATGAAAGCCAATAGCTGATAATCGCAAGATATTTTATTTTATGAGATAGAATAGTTTGGAGCTTCTTTCGTAATCTGCACATCATGCGGATGGCTTTCTCTTAGCCCCGCACCACTCATACGCACAAACTGCGTATTCTCGCGAAGCTCTTCTAAATTACGCGCCCCCACATACCCCATACCAGAGCGAAGTCCGCCGACCATTTGGAAGATAATATCCGCCGCAGACCCTTTGTAAGCAACGCGTCCTTCGATTCCTTCCGGCACGCGTTTGTTGGCTTCGTTTTTCGCTTGGAAGTAACGGTCCCCTGAACCGTTTTCCATTGCTGCTAGACTTCCCATTCCACGGTATGTCTTGAAGCGACGCCCTTGGAAGATTTCAAATTCCCCTGGAGATTCATCCGTTCCGGCAAGCATACTTCCTAACATTACCGCATGTCCACCAGCTGCGATGGCTTTGGCGATATCCCCTGAATACTTGATTCCACCGTCTGCGATAATCGCTTTTCCAAATTCTTTAGCTACCGTTGCCGCATCATAAATCGCTGTGATTTGCGGAACACCGACACCGGCAACGACACGAGTTGTGCAGATAGAACCAGGTCCAATTCCGACTTTAACCACGTCGACACCTGTTTCAAATAAGGCGCGAGTTCCTTCAGCAGTCGCCACATTCCCAGCAATTAATGTAGCTTCTGGGAAAGTTTCACGGATTTCTTTGATTTTACGAATCACTCCGGCGCTATGTCCGTGAGCTGTATCAATAACGATGGCATCTGCACCCGCATCTAGTAGCGCTGTTGCACGTTCAAATGTATCCGAAGTAATACCCACTGCAGCCGCTACTAATAGACGGCCATGTTCATCTTTAGCAGAGTTTGGGAATTCGATGACTTTCTCGATGTCTTTGATGGTGATTAATCCCGCTAAGCATCCTTTGTCATCTACTAAAGGTAATTTTTCGATTTTATGTTTTTGAAGAATCGCTTCGGCATCTTTAAGGGATGTGCCGACTGGAGCTGTTACGAGGTGCTCTTTTGTCATTACTTCGTCAATTAAAATGGAATAATCTGAAATGAATCGTAAGTCACGGTTTGTCAAAATCCCAACGAGGTGACGTGTTTCTAAGTCATCAACGATTGGAACACCGCTAATACGGTATTTTGCCATGAGGTCTTCCGCATCTTGTACTTTATGGGATGGAGTTAAGAAAAATGGATTAATGATAACGCCACTCTCTGATCGTTTTACTTTGTGCACTTCTTCCGCCTGCTCAGCAATCGACATGTTTTTATGGATGACCCCAAGACCTCCTTGGCGCGCAATCGCAATCGCCATCGTCGCATCTGTGACCGTATCCATGCTGGCACTGATTAAAGGGATATTTAAACGAATATTTTTCGCTAATTGCACACGCAAATCAACATCATTCGGCAATACATGACTCTCTGCTGGAATTAATAAAACATCGTCAAATGTGTACCCTTCTTTTTGAAATTTTGTTTCCCATTTTGACATCGCACAAACCTCCAGTGATTAAATTTATTAACGAATAATATACCATTTTTTTGGCAAAATGCAAGCTTTTTCACGATTTTTATTGTCATTCACAAAAGTTTTACATTTCATTGTTCGCATTTTTAGAAACATTAATTTTTTAAAAATTTCCCTCTCACCCTCCACAGATTGTGCTACACTATAAGTAACAAGGAAAGGATGATTCGCGTGAAAAAACAACTGTTATCGGCGGTTGTACTGAGCCTAGTTCTTCTTGGTTGCTCAAATAAAAACAATCCAAGTGAAACTACGACCTCTCCATCAACCTCTACGCAAACAACAAAAACCACAACTACTGACACAACGACAACGGCAAAAACAACTTCTGCTAGCACAGAGGCTTCCTCTGAAGAATCCTCTACTAAGGACATAGCGACAGAAAAACAACAATCCTCTCAAGGAAGTGGTATGGCGGATGTCTCTTTAGGCTATCAAATGGTTGTCAATAAGAAACACGCTCTTCCTTCGACTTATGCTCCGGGAGAAGATCCTACCGCTGGGGCACAAGTGAAGAAACTCATTCAAAAAATGCAAGAACTGGAATATCCGATTAGTGATGTTTACAGCGGATATCGCTCTTATGAATATCAAGAACAACTCTATAACAATTATGTCGCTCGTGAAGGTAAAGAGGCTGCGGATACCTATTCCGCAAGACCTGGCTACAGCGAACATCAAACAGGACTAGCCTTTGATCTCTTAGATACAACAGGGAATTTATTAGACGGTGAAGAAAATAAGGACGCCATCGCCTGGCTCCACACCCACGCCCATGAGTATGGATTTATTATCCGATTCCAAGCTGGGAAAGAAGCCATTACCGGATACCAAGCCGAAGCCTGGCATTTACGCTATGTAGGCGACAAAGCAACAGACATCTATAACTCCGGCCTTTCTCTTGAAGAGTACTACGGAGTAGAAGGTGGAGGATATGAATAGCAGGATATGAGTCTTCGCGGTTAGAAATCGACCACTGGACCAAACCAACGCAAGCATCGTTAAAGACGATGTGCGTATGGGTTGGGAAGTGGACGCGATTTCTGCGATGACGAGTTCAACTACACAGGATACGAGGGTGAGTGGTCAGCTTTCGACCCTTTACCGAAATT
>NZ_KV786429.1:28667-74474 GCF_001806915.1 Granulicatella sp. HMSC30F09
ATTATCGGAAAGGAACGCGAAAGCTACGAGCCCGAGTTCAACTCCAGGATACGAGGCAGAAAGACAGAAGTAAAAATAATCATTTATAAACACTATTTATCAACATAAAAAAGCAAGGTGAATTCACCTTGCTTTTATTTTTAAATATATGTCAAACTCTTTCCAATAATAAAAGTGGTTGTCACATTATGCAATAATGCCAAAACACTTGGAGATAACACATCGATTAGCCCTAACCCCATCAAGAAAGAATTAATTCCTACTGTATTTTTTAAATTCAAATCCAATTGATGATTTAATTGATCCGTAATCGTATCTAACACATGTAGTCCTGTCAATTGTTCATTTAAGAATAAAATATCGCTGGCTTGACGAGCAATATCTGAAGCACCCGCCATCACAACCCCTACATTTGCAAGGGACAGTGCAGCAGAATCATTAATTCCATCTCCAATCATTAACACATGATGCCCTTGATCTTTCAATTGCTGAATAACTTGATGCTTTTGTTCAGGTTTTACTTGAGTGTAGACCTTATCAAAAGAAATGAGAGAACAAATCGTTTCCGTACGTTTTTGTGTATCTCCGGTAAGAAGAACTATTTGCTTACCTCTTTCCTTTAATTCATGCAATAATTCAATAGCCTCTGGTCGTAGCGGTGTATCAATAAGAAAAATAGCAATTAATTTTCCATCGTAACTTAGATAGAGCAAATTAAACATTTGACTATATTCTTCTATGACTTTCTTCTGTTGTTCCGAAATAAAAGTTTGTTCTTCTTCTAGTAATTCTAGACTTCCGATGAGAACTCTTTTTCCGTCAATGGAAGATACAATTCCTTTTGAAGCTACGTGAGTTAATTTCCCATGCATTTCTTCATGTTCAATTCCCTCATCTTCTGCTTTCTTAACAACAGCCGTCGCAATTGGATGATAAATATGTTCTTCCAAACAAGCTGCAATTCGTAAAACTTCCGCATCATCATAACCCTCATAGGAAATAATTCTTTGAATTTTTGGAATTCCAGTTGTCAATGTTCCTGTCTTATCAAAAACAAAAGTATCGACTTGCGCATATTCATCTAAAGAATTAGATCCTTTAATCACAATTCCCTGATTAGAAGCCGCTTTAATGGCTGTTAAATAAGTAGCTGGTGAAGATAATTTTAACGCACATGAATAATCCACTAATAGGAAAGTGAGTGCTTTAGAGACTGAGCGAGTGAATAGATACGTCAACGCCATCCCGATGAAATTATATTTCACTAATCCATCTGCTTTTTCCATTAATTGCTTTTGTTGTTTTGATTGATGGAATTCACTTGATTTAATTAGCTGAACGATTTGCTGCAAGCGTAAGTTTTGTTGCTTATTCGTCACTTCTACTAGTAGTTCGCCATGCTCTACAACTGTATTAGCGTAGACCATATCCCCTTGTTTTTTGGCGACTGGGAATGACTCGCCTGTTAATGAGCTTTCATTTAAGTATCCTCTTCCATTGACAACTCTTCCGTCAAAGTATATTTCTTGACCTTCTGTTGCAACGAAGATATCTCCTACTTCAACATGATTACTCATTTTCTTGAAGCGCTCGCCCTCTTTTTCAATCCATATCTCGTAAATATTATTCGTTAAATTCTTTTCAAGTTCTTCAATAGATTTCTTTTGGGACCAGTCATCTAAATCGTCTCCTAAATTCAATAAGAACATAATCATATCAGCAGTTTTATAGTCTCCCATCGCTGCAGAAGTCGCTATAGCCACAAAATCGAGTAAACTCATAGAAAGTTTTTTCTCACAAATTGATTGGAAAGCAGCCTTTCCAAACTTCACCATTTTCAGAAGTATCCATCCCACACGAAGAGGTGTTGGAAGAAGGACTTTTGAAAGCATTCTTCTATAGAGATGCGTTGAAATAATATCATATGGCGAAGAAGGGACTAGCCACTCGACTTCGTTTTGTTTTTCAATTACTTTCTCCATTTGAATCAAAGATAAAAAATTTTGAACCTGTTGATCTTTCCCTTGAGAAAAATACACTCCTACATGCTTTAAATCTTTATAAAAGTGCAACTTTTCAATACCAGGAACTGTGCAAGCTAATTCCTCTAAATACATTTGTACCGGATGCGGACATGTAAAAGGGAGCTCTAGTCGCACTCTAGAGTTCGATTGATGCTTAATAATAAACTTCATTATTTTTCACTAGTTTCTACTACTAATTGTGCATTTTTTTCTTCAGCATATAAGTCTTTTGCTTCTTCTAAGACATCATCTGCATGTTGTTTTACAGTAGAAACGGTTGCATCAATACCATCTTTTAATTTATAAGAAGTAGCGACTGCTTTAGCATATACATGTTTTGCTTCTTTGCTCGCTAATAGTTTTAATCCTAACGATCCAAATAAAACTCCTCCCGCAAATACACCTGATTTTTTAGCAAATTTTCCTAAACTTACAAGTTCTTTAATCATTATGATTACCTCCATTTTTTCTAATTAGAATTATTCAATTCTAACTATAGTATACGGATTTAATCCCCTTCTTTCAATAATTAAAAGTTTAAGATTCTATTAGTCTCTTTGACTTTCTAAATAAAAGCTACCTTGTAGAAAAACAAGGTAGCTTATTCTAACCAAAAGAATGCTTGAGGTAACTTTTCCTCTGCATTTCCTATAAAGCACTTCCCATGCGCAAAAAGAACATTCAATGGCTTCCAACCTTTGATTCTTTGATAACACTTTCTAGCTATTTCTTTGTGAAACAAAAAGGTCATTCTTAAATCTCTTGGTGTATGGCCATTGGGGTAAGTATTATCTCCTATTTTGAATAATAAACGGTGCCAACAAGAGCACTCTTTTGAAAGTTCAATATTCTCAATCAAATCGGTTAAAATTAATGTACGACTCTTTTGGTGGAAGAATACAGACTCCTCAATGAGTGTACTTCCTTCAAACGGGAGATAATCTATTTCTGATTGCCAACTAATAGCATGGGTTTTATCTAGTACGGTGTAGGTCTGGATACCCTTTGATTCTTCAAAAATTTTCTCCAACCCTTTTGTTGCCCACACTTTTGCAGTCGGATAAGCTTGGCTCCACTCTTCCATATAGACATAATGCAATTTATTGGGAGCTACTATGTGTGCCACATTCCCCAGAGCTTCGATTTCACTTTTTAACTCTTGTGTTAAATGAATCGGAGAATGAATCCACAAGTCGCAATTGTTTAATCGTACCACTGTCATCCGCGTGCTAAAGGGAACTTGAGTCAGATTGAAGTTCATTTCAATAACGTCTCCATCGACAATCCAAATATCTTCACCAATTGCTTTTAATGTATATAGTGGTTCATATACTTTCACAGAACATGTCATATCGGATTCTCCTCTGGTGATTAGTAGACCTCATAATGAATAATCAGCGGGGAATTTTTCTTCAAGAGTTTTTGAAGGCGTTTATGGTATTGGGCCGGGAAGACCATATTTTTAGCACGCAATGTTTTTTCATGCAGCACTTTTGCGGTGTGGTCGGCAAAACTCAAACAATTTCTAGTCCAGCCATTATAAGTCATGAATTTAGAACGATTGAATTTATAAAACACGGTATCCATCTGTTGTGCCATGAAGTACACATACATTTCTTCAAAACGATCGAAAGTTGGATTATAGTAAATGGCTTCACTCGTCGGCTCCCATGTCTTTGTCGGCGCTAATATTTTTTCTAAGTATGCATGAATGGCATCCATTTGCTCAGAAGTGACCGCAATTGAATAAATATGTAATGCTTTTTGATAATGGTTCTTACAAAATAGCATATACTCTTCACGCGGTGCTTTGATGAGCACTCCTTCTGCTATCCAGCCGCCTAATTTCAAATCTCTCTCATCATAGTTCCCGTACGAATAGACATAGCCATCAATACATAAATCGACATGTCCAAGAGGTCCATTTCCGCGCTCTGCCACATGCACAAAAATTTCAAAGCGACTCTTGGCTAGCGGTGGGTATGGAATTGGATAGGGAACGTATTCCATCGGCATATTTACTTTTGGAAATGTCCGCACCACTTGATGCAACACTTTCTCCATTAATTTCTTTTCAGCCATTACAAACTCCTCAAAAATTCAGATAGGTTCATTTTAGCATAAAAGCCTCTTCTAAACAGTCTTTTTTTAGAAAATCTAATACTTTCTCTAACTTATTTCTTCATTTTTTTCATAAAAAAACCTCTCACCATAGATGAGAGGAAAAAAGGATAGAGTTTTATTTACTATTAGTAAATAATTCTTATTTGGGAATAGAAAAACTATAACCAAACTTTATGAATAATTTATGACGATTTTGGCTAAAAACAGAGAAATTTAATCCCCAAAAGCGGCGTGCATTCCCGCCACATAGCCGGTTACAAAAGCAGCGGTGATATTATACCCACCTGTATAACCGTGAATATCTAACAGTTCCCCGCAGAAATACAAACCTTGTGTTAATTTCGATTGCAAAGTTTTCGGATTCACTTCCTTCAAATGAACTCCTCCGCCGGTTACAAAGCCTTTTTCAATCGGGAGAGACCCATTCACAGTAAAACGGAAATTCGTAAGGGCTTCTTTAATTTGTGCCCAGTTGGCCTCCGTCAAGCGACTCACCGCCGTTTGGTCATCAATCCCCACTTTTGCTAGTAAAAATTCTATATATCGTTCGGGAAGCAATGTTTTCAAATGATTTTTAATTGATTTTAGAGGAGCTTCCTCCACAAAACCTTTCAACTTTGCATCTAGTTCTGAAGCGCTAAGGTCTGGTAATGCATTTAAACTCATTACGACTTCTTTCTTCTTTTCCTTTTCTTGTACTTGATGCACAAAACTTGAACAACGTAACACTGCTGGTCCACTGACCCCAAAGTGAGTGAAAATCATATCCATCTGATGCGTAACAACCGCTTTTCCTTTCCCACTAAGAACACTGAGTGCCACATTTCGCAAGGATAGCGCACGAAGCTCTCCTTTTTGAATAAACTCTTCGCTACTTGTCAACGGAACTTCCGTCGCAAACAGAGGCGTAATCGTATGGCCTGCAACACGGGCAATCCCGTATCCATCTCCCGTCGAACCTGTCTTCGGATAAGATTTCCCACCGGTCGCTAAAATCACCGCATCGGCCTGTAGTTGTTCCCCATTATCAAGTTCTACCACTCGTACGGCTCCCTCGTTTACACGAATCGTCTTCACTTTCACATTCGTACGCACTTGCACGCCTAGCTTCTTGATTTCCTGAATAAAGGTCTCCAAAATCGTCTTGGCAGAATCTGTCACAGGAAACATACGCCCATGATCTTCTTCTTTCAAACGAACTCCACGCGATTCGAAAAATTGGATAATATCTTGATTGTCAAATTGAGAAAAGGCACTATATAAAAACCGTCCATTCCCCGGAATATGTTTCACGATTTCCTCAGGAGAACGTCGATTGGTAACATTACAACGTGTGCCTCCTGTGTGCAATAATTTTTTTCCTAAAGTTGGATTTTTCTCCAATAAGACCACTTCTGCACCATGCATCGCTGCACTGACTGAAGCCATTAATCCACTCGTTCCACCACCGATTACAATAACTTTCATACTTGCCTCCAATTCTCGTTGTCCCAATTATTATAAAGCATGCAAAATAAAAAAGCCTAGAGAAACTCTCTAGACCTTTTCCACTTACTCTTTCCATTCTTTCAGTGAAGCTAAATAGAACGCCCCACAGACGATTAATAGACTTCCTCCTGCAAAATACGGAAGAATCTCTAAAGTTCCGAAACTCATCCAGTAAAGAATTGTAAGGATGATTTGGAAAACGGGAATGGCTGGTAAAATTCGTTGCAGCGTCGGCATAAAAATCAGAATACCTGCGACTAAATAGAAAATCCGCACTCCGTTTTTGATTCTCGAATCTCCTTTAAAGGTTTGAAACCCTTTGATTCCAAAATAAATAACGATTAAATTCAGCATCAACAAAATCCAAAAGAACTGTGAGGAAACATCTACTGTGTTCCCAAAAGATAGTTTTAATGCGACAATGGGCGCTAACCAGAATAATACCCCAGAACCAACCCCAACAATCCCACAAAAACGAGCTAAATTTTTACGATCCATACAATTCCTCCTTCTTATCTATCAAACATCGCTTATGCTTTTACAGCCGTCACTTGGATTTCTACTAGGGCATTCTTTGGTAAAGCCGCTGCTTGAAATGCCATCCGTGCTGGATAAGGAGAAGAAAAATACTCTCCATACACTTCATTCATTTGTGCAAAGTCGTTGATGTCGGCTAGTAGTACGGTTGTAGAGACTACCGCGTCCATTCCTACCCCTGCTTCTTTTAAGATCGCACGGATATTTTTCAATGATTGATGCGTTTGGCTCACAATATCACTTCCTGAAAACTCCCCTGTTTCAGGAACGATTGGCAACTGTCCAGAGACTACAATCGTTTCTCCTTTATAGGCTACTCCTTGTGAGTAAGGCCCGATTGCTTTTGGAGCCTGTTCTGTTCGAATCAATTTCTTTGTCATAGGGTTCCTCCTAGTCTAATGGTGGCACAGTGTCCACGAATACATATGTTTTCATACGGTCAAATGCTTCTACAAGACGCGCATACGGTAACGCGAGGTTAATACGGATACAGCCTTCGCCGAAGAACATCTTGCCGTCTTGCCAAGCCACGCCGACATCCCAGCCACGTTTTTCGAGTTGCTCTAGCGTTAAGTTATGTTTTTTCAAGAACGGTGAACAGTCGATAAAGAGCATATACGTGCCTTCAGGTTTTGTGACTTCTACGCCGTCCAATTCACAGTGAATAAAGTCGCACGCATAGTCCGCGTTCTTCTCGATTACTTCACGCAACTCTTCCAGCCACTCGTAACCTTCTTCTTGATACGCCCCAATTAAAGCATGCATCGACATCACATTCATCGCGTTATAATGAGGTTTCATCCCTTTTGACTCGACGCGGTCTCTTAAGGCATCATTGTAAATCACATGATAACTTCCCACGAGCCCTGCCAAGTTAAACGTCTTACTTGGCGCATACATCGCCACGGTGCGATTCTTCGCATCTTCTGAAATCGATTGTGTCGGAATATGCTTATGGCCTTTAAAAATAATATCCGACCAAATTTCATCCGACACGACAATCACATCATACTTGCGGTAAATCTCCATTGCGCGTTCAATTTCTTCTTTCTCCCATACACGACCACTTGGGTTATGCGGAGAACAGAAAATCGCCACATGAATCTTATGTGCTTTGATTTTTTGTTCCATATCCTCAAAGTCCATACGGTAAACGCCCTTTTCGTCTTTCACAAGCGGGCTATGCACAGCCTTCAAGCCATTATCATTTAACGACTGCGTAAAGCCGACATAGGTTGGACTATGCACTAACACAGCATCCCCAGGCGCAGCGTACGATGTTAAAGTCGATACGACTCCTCCAAGCACGCCATTTTCATGACCAATATGTTTACGCGTTAATCCTGTCACTTGATGGTGGCGCGCATGCCACTGAATAATGCTTTCGTAGTACACTTTAGAAGGCATAAAGTACCCGAAAACCGGATGTTCCAATCGTTTTTGCATCGCCGAAATCACCGTTGGCACGGTTGGGAAACTCATGTCCGCAATCCACATCGGAATCACATCGAAACCTTTCTTCGGTCTATCTGGCGACTTTCCTGGAATCAACCCTAGCCCATCCACCGCCAGAGCGTCCATTCCATGTCGATCAAATTCTGTCGTAAAATCATATTTCATCCGCATAACCTCCTAGAATCTCACTTTCATTATACACCGTCCCCCGCATCCACTCAACGCCCGCCGAAGACTCAGTCCGGTGCAAGTTCATCACAAAAGCGTGATTCCCGATGAAAAAGCAATCTAAGGTGGCGTTGCAAAAAAATCCTTGGACTCTATAGTCATAGAAATAACGATACGCATGGGAGCAAGACAGAAGAAACTTTTTTCTTCGTAGTCTTGCCCCCGCAAAGACAAATAGGATTGACCCAGCCTAAACAGGCGAAGGTCAATCCATTTGTCTACTGCGTCTAACTCTATACATTTTTTTCATAATGTTCACCAGCCCGGTGCAGTTATTTCTATCGCTTTTAAATACTAGTCCCGTTCCTTGACAAAGATGAAGTGTGGACTCCGCAAAACAACATCACGTGATTAGCGCCGTTCACAAAATAGGTTAAAAAACGAAGTCTCCCTAGGATTCCATAGTATGAATAATAGAGAGAAGCAACCGATGTGAATTACTGCCACTAAGAAATTTATTTCTAAGTGGCAGTTTGAAGCTCGGTAGGAGCCAAGACGTAGACTTGGCCTGGTGCCTCTATTATCAATACTATGGATTTATCCTAGGGGGACGTAGTTCCAATTATTTCTTCATCGCTGAAATCACGCGATAGCCTTTTTGCGCGATAAAGTCCGCCACTTCATCCGGATTCGTTGAATCCACATGAAGCACCACTTGCACTTTCCCATCACGGTGATATACCGAAATCGTCGAAACGTTCACGTTGTTTTCACGCAACACATCCGAAATTTCTTCCAGAGGACCTGGTTTATCTTCATTGATTTCAATGAATAAACGAGAACCCGGTGTGTTGTATCCAGAAATTTCGATAAACGCATCAAAAATATCTTTATCAGTAATAATTCCTTCCACGTGGCCACGTGCATCTACTACTGGCAGTACGCCGACCTTTTGTTGACGCATAAGGGACGCAGCTTCTTCTAATAATGTATGAGCCTTCACGGTTAAGACTTGCTTTTGCATAATTTCGCTTGCTGTAGTCTTATTCAATAAATAGTTCAGCTCATGCATCGATAGGCTTGTTGCCATTGAAGGTGAATGCCCCGCAACAAGTTCTTCTGTGAGTAAGCCAACTAACTTGCCATCTTCTACAACTGGCAAGCGGTGAATGTCGTGTTCCTTCATTAAGTCTAGAGCTTTCATAACCGTCGTTTCAGGCGTTACTGTAATGACGTTGGTTGACATATAATCTTTAACTTCCATGATTACCCTCCTAGATATGCTTTCTGAATTTCATCACTTTCTAACAACTCTTGTCCTGTACCGCTTAATACCACTGATCCAGTTTCGAGTACATACGCACGATTTGAAATCGATAAGGCCATTTTCGCATTTTGCTCGATGAGTAAAACCGTTGTCCCTGTCTTTTGGATTTCTTGAATGATTTTGAAAATCTCACGGATAAAAATCGGTGCTAACCCCATTGACGGTTCATCCAACAATAATAGTTTTGGACGACTCATTAACGCACGCCCCATTGCTAACATTTGTTGCTCCCCACCAGAGAGTGTTTGCGCATCTTGGTCTTTACGTTCTTTCAAGATTGGGAAACGCTCGAAGACGTCTTCCATATCTTTTTGAATCGCTTCTTTATCCTTGCGTAGAAATGCCCCTAGTTCAAGGTTTTCTTTTACCGTTAATCCTGGGAATACGTGACGTCCTTCTGGCACTTGCACGAGTCCTTTCTCAACGATTTTCTTCGCAGATGTTGAAGCGATGTTCTCACCTAAGTATACGATTTCGCCTTCTGAAGGATGAATGAGTCCCGATAAAGTCTTCAAGATAGTTGATTTTCCAGCACCGTTTGCCCCGATTAGAGACACGATTTCGCCTTCATTCACCTTAAAATCAACATTACGTACGGCTTGAATCATTCCGTAATGAACTGATAAATTTTTAACTTCTAACATCTACTCACCTCCTAAGTACGCTTTAATAACTGCAGGATTTTGTTTAATTTCTTCTGGAGTTCCTTCTGCAAGAAGTCTTCCATATTCCAACACGTAAATGCGTTGGCAAATTTTCATCACAAGTGACATATCGTGTTCGATTAACACCACTGTCAAATCAAATTCTTTTTGAATTTTCGCAATTAGTTCTGTTAATTGAGCCGTCTCTTGAGGGTTCATCCCCGCTGCTGGCTCATCCAAGAATAAGATTTTTGGTTTTGTCGCTAACGCACGAACGATCTCAAGCTCACGTTGTTGTCCGTAAGCTAAGTTTTTCGCCTTTTCCTCTTTAAGTGTATCCAACTCAAAAATCTTTAGCAACTCAATCGCTTCTTCGCGCATTTTTGCTTCTGTATCATAGTATTTTTTCGTACGGAATAAGGTTGAGAATAATGAGTCACTTGAGTGCGAGTGCATCGCAATCATTACATTCTCTAGTACCGTTATATCTTTAAAGAGACGAATATTTTGGAAAGTACGTGCCATTCCAAGAGTGGTGCGTTTATATGGAGGAAGCCCGTTTAAGTTTTTCAACTGTCCGTCTACTTCTAAACTCACTGTTCCTTCTGTTGGCTCATACACCCCTGTTAACAAGTTGAAGAAAGTCGTTTTCCCAGCACCATTTGGCCCGATGAGTCCGATAAGTTCTCCCTTGTTTACTTTCATAGAAACATTAGATACCGCGGAAAGTCCACCAAAGTTTTTAGTTAGTCCATTTACTTCTAATAACATTACTTCCCACTCTCCTTTGCCTCTTTTTTCTTAGAAAACTTCAAGTTCCCTAGTTTGAATTCCCATGTTCCAAGTAATCCACCCGGACGGAAGATCATAATTAAAATTAACGCTACTGCATAGATGATCATCCGTAATTGTCCAAATGGTTGTAGGACAAGGTTGATAATGCCAAGCAATACTGCTGCTACAAATGAACCTGTGAAACTTCCAATTCCTCCGAATACGACAATAATTAATACATCGATGGATTTCATGAAAGTGAAGTCACCCGGTGTTACTGCTCCTAGCGTTGTAGCAGAAAGAGTTCCACCGATACTTGCAGTGGCTGCTCCTAATACGAAGGCCAAGATTTTATACTTCGTCACTTGAACCCCCATGGATTCTGCAGCGATTTCGTCTTGTAACACCCCATAAGTTGCACGGCCGGCACTACTGAAGGTGTAGTTTAAGATTAAAATCGTTGTTACCACTAAGAAAATATAAGTAATCGTCCATGTATTGGTTAAAGGAATTCCACTGATACCAGCAGCGCCATTTGTGATTTTCATATTGGTCACGGCTACACGAATGATTTCAGCAACCCCTAGAGTCGCAATCGCAAGGTAGTCTCCTTTTAGACGAAGCGTTGGTAATCCAACAAGAAATGCCACGATAACTGAAATAACAACCCCAACTGCCATTCCAGCAAATAATCCTGGAAGCCCATTGATCATTTTTCCAAGAATAGCTCCACTATAAGAACCAATAGCGATAAATCCAGCATGTCCAAGTGAGAACTGTCCAGCAACCCCAAGGATGAGGTTCAATCCAACAGCATAGACGATATTAATCATGATGTTAATGAAGGTACTTTCGTAGTAGAAGTTGATCACTCCTGTTTGTACAAGTACGAAAAGAAGTGCGTACATTCCTAATGCGAACAATGTCCAACGAATATTCTTTTTATGAAATCTTTGCATCTTCTTCACCTACACTTTCTCTCTGACATTTTTACCAAACAATCCAGCTGGTAATACGATTAAAATAATAAATAATAGGAAGTAAACGACTCCGTCACGGTATGGTGAGTACCCGAAGAAGCTTACCATTGTTTCTAATAGACCGATGAGATAACCACCGACCATCGCTCCAGGAATACTTCCGATACCTCCAAGTACAGCTGCAACGAAGGCTTTTAGTCCGACTGTAATTCCCATTGTTGTAGAAATGGTATTGTAGTAAACCCCAACAAGGACTCCTGCAATCCCAGCAAGTGCTGAACCTAGCGCGAATGTAAATGAGATTACTCCGTCTACGTCAATCCCCATCAGTTGAGCGGCTTGCTCATCAACGGCAACCGCACGCATGGCTTTCCCCATTTTTGTATAACGAACGATAAATTGTAATAACGCCATTAATAAAACTGTAATCCCGAAAATCAGGATTTGCTTTCCATTCACTGAAACATCTCCGAATAAGGTGAATGTTTCTGTTCCAAAGTCTGAAGGGAACGGACGAGACTCCGCTCCAAAGAAATAACTCATCGCATTTTCTAATAAATATGAAACCCCAATGGCTGTAATTAATGCAGCCACACGAGTCGATTTACGAAGCGGCTTATACGCCACACGTTCAATGACAACTCCTAAAACGGCACATGCTACCATGGCTAATAATAAAGCTAGGAATACATTCAATTTCAAAACCATTACCGCAAAGTAACCAATGAATGCCCCCATCATATACACATCACCATGTGCGAAGTTAATCAGTTTAATCGTCCCATAAACCATGGTATACCCGAGCGCTATTAAGGCGTAAATACTTCCGACTGCGAGCCCGTTTACCAATTGTTGAATTAACAACTCCATATATTTTCTCCTTTCATTTCTATCCTTTATCTAGTGGAAAAGAGAGGCGGAAGAAACTCTCCGTGCCTCTCTTCAAAATATGCTTATCCTAAAATTACTCAGCAGAGTACTCTTGAGCACTTACTTCTTGTCCGTTTTGGAACTCGATTACAACCGCTGATTTCACTGGTGTGTGGTCAGCACCCATTGAGAATGTTCCTGTTACACCGTCAAAGTCTGTTGTTTCTGCTAAAGCTTTTGTGATTGCTTGAGGATCTGTTGACCCTGCTTTTTCGATAGCTTTCATTAGCAATTGAGTAGCATCATAACTTAAAGCCGCAAAAGTATCTGGATTTGCACCAAATTTTTCTTTATACGCTTTAACAAACTCTTGAACATCACTATCTTTACTCAATGTTGAGAAGTGAGATGTGTAGTAAACGTTTGAAAGGTTTGAGCTGTTTCCAGCTAATGCTGCTAACTTATCACTTGAAAGACCGTCACCACCAACGATTGGTTGAGTGATTCCCATTTCACGAGCTTGTTTGATAATTAGACCAACTTCTTCATAGTAACCAGGTACGTACAATACATCGAAGTCTTTAGATTTCAATGTTGTTAATACCGCTTGGAAGTCTGTATCTTTCGTTTGATAGTACTCACGAGCTACAACTGATCCACCGATTTTACTATCAGTATAAGTTTTTTCAAAGGCATCTGCTAACCCTTTAGAGTAGTCATTACCTGTATCTTGTAAGATGGCTACTTTAGCTTTTCCGAATTTCTTGTTAACGAAGTTTGCTCCTACAACCCCTTGGTAGCTGTCAGAGAAACATACACGGTAGATGTATTCATATACTGAAGATGCATCTCCAGCGTTTTTCAATGTTACACCGTCTCCTGTTGTTGCTGGGAATACTGTTGGGATTTTAGCTTGTTCGTTTACAGGGATTGATACTGCTGCATCCCCTGTTGTTGCTGGTCCAACTACACCGACTACTTTTTCAGAAGCTAATTTTTTCGCAACAGAAGCTACCTCTGTCTTGTCTGATTTGTTGTCATATGAAACGTATTTTAATTCCTTATCAAGTAACTTCCCTTTTTGTTCAACCGCTAATTGTGCTGCATTGTTCATTGAAGTTCCGTAAGTTGCTACATTCCCTGTTAATTCGAAGTTCCCTCCGATTTTGACTGTGTTGCTATCTGCTGCACTTCCGCAACCTGCTAAAATGGCTGCAACCACAGCTCCTAATGTGAATTGTTTTAATTTCATAAGATCCCTCTTTTCATACTTTAAATTTCTAAGATGAGAGTAGTATATAATATTCTGACAATTCTCGCAACTATTTTCTATTCATTTATAAAAAATTTTTCATAAAAATGAAAAAATGCTTTTGTTTACAAAAAAAGAGACCGCCCAACACGAGGCAGTCTCTGCTTAAATCTTTTATTTTACTTCTGTATATCCAATCGCTTCTAATTTTTGAGCAGCAGTTGCAAAATCATCAAAATATTTATCCACTAGCTGAGCATCTTTCAATTCAATATTTCCTTCTGCATTCGTTACTAAGTTTGAAAGACCAATTGCAAGCGTACGTTTGCCAGCATATTTATACTCTACTCGAACAAGCATCACAAGGTTTCCGTTTCCTTCGATTAAACCGTCTCCATATCCACTTTCACCTACACCGCTTGATAAACCACGATAATAAGTTTTATCAAAAGTAATGGTCGCATCTGTGTACTTTTTGTTGATTTCTTCTTTTAATTTTTTAACAACTTCATCTTTGTTTTTTGCATCCTCAAATTTGTCAGCAACTGTTTTTAAGCCTTTTACTGGAAGAGTGAAGCTTCCATCGCCTTCTAAAATATAGCCATTTGATTCTAAAACTTTATCGAAGTTTCCGTCAATTTTAATTTTAGCATCTTTTCCATTTTCTAATTGTCCATCATTTTCAACTACAAAACGAATGGAAGCTACACGAGGGTCGTTTATGCGAACTTTCGCTTTTCCTTTTTTGTTGAAACCTGTTGCTTCTAATGACACTAATTTTGCTAATTCTTCAGAATTTAATTTCTTAACAGCAGTTAAGCCCGTTACTTTCACTTTTTTCTCTGAAGGAATTGTCACAAATTTTTCTAGATTCTTTGTATTTGCAAACGTTAAAGTAACTTCTTCGTCATTTGATAAATTTTCAATCTTGCTTGGAGATATTTTAACTTCAGCAATAGCCGCTTTTAATTCTGATTCCGTTTTGGCGTCTGCTTTAGGATTTTCTACTAAGAAAGCGGTGATTAACTCCTCTGTATTGAATTGATACGTAATACGTCCTTTTGTATCAACGCCACTAAATGCCGTTTTAAGGTAGTTTCCGGCATCTACTTTTTTAAATCCACAGGCAGCTAATACAACCGTTGCCATTAAGCATAAAAATGTTAATAACTTCTTTTTCATTTTAGTCCTCCTAAAGTATAAAAAAATCTTAAATATGTTTTTATTATATTAAATCGCCTTAATAAGTGTCAATCTTATTAAGATTCCGGATTTCAACTTGATAGAAGCTTTTGTTCATGCTATGTTGATAGAAAGAAATTTATTGGAGGCACCATGAAAACCAAGATTCCAGTCTGGAAAACGATTCGCTTTACCTTCAGCAATTTAACCAAGAATAGTTGGATGTATTTACGTAATTCCTTATTTTTACAGCTATTTATCTCCGTCTTTGGATTTGGATTATTATCGCTTATTTTTAAAGGAATGCTCTTTTTCGCAGGTCAAGCCAATCTAACCTTTTCAAATTTTAAACATGTTTTATTAAACCCTTGGATGATTCCTTTCATCCTTATGTACTTACTCGCGTTTGCTTTTATTTTGTTTTTAGAATTCTCGATTCTAATTTTTATGATCTATGGAACGATTCGAAAAACACATTTTTCTTGGAGAACCAGTGTTAAAAATGCCTTTATTGAATTAAGGCAACTGCTAAACGGGAATTTTATTGCATTTTTACTCTATTTTATAACGCTTCTTCCGATTATCAATTTAGGAGATTTAACCTTTATTTCCAAAAACATTTATATTCCTAGTTTCATAACGGGAGAAATCACCAAAACTGGGAGTGGCGTGATAATCTACACGATTTTAATTGTATTGCTCCTTTACTTTCACGCTAGAAGTTCCTTTGCAATTCCACTACAAATTCTGACAGATCAACCTTTTACTAAAAATATTCTACAAAGTTGGAAGATTACAAAAGGGAATACATGGAGACTCCTCTTTATCGTTGGTGTCGTTGAGGCTGTTTTATTCATCTTTGTTGTGGCTATTTCCTTTTTAAGTGTTGCTTTGGTATCTCTTATCAACCCTGAAGGAGATAATGTTTTTCTACTCAGCAGTGTCCTCACGATTGCCAAACTTATTCAAGAGTTCATTATCATTTATACGAAAATGGCTACATTTATCGTCATGACAAAAGTGATTCACGAGCGAAAACTCGTTTCCCTTCATTTATACCAACATCTTCCTGAAGTGAAACATAAGAGAAAAATCGTCACTGCTGTTGCTCTCATTTTTGTGATTGGAAATGCGGCCTCCACAACGCTATCAACCTATGCCAAAGACGCCATGCCTGACCAAGCGATTATCGGTCATCGTGGATATACTTCAAAGGCGGTTGAAAATTCCCTTGAAGGAATTAAAGCTGCAAAAGAGGCTGGCGCTACCATGGTAGAAATGGATATCCTCCTTACCAAAGATCATCAATTCGTGGTGATGCATGATTACAATTTAAAACGACTCGCTCGTCTGAATAAACGGGTTCAAGATATGACCTTGGATGAAGTGAGGGGATTACCGATTTATCAATCGGGATTTGCTAGCCATATCCCGACCTTCGAGGAATTTTACCGAGAAGCTAAAGATTTGAAAATCCCTCTCATCATTGAATTAAAACCTCATGGGGGAGAACCTGAAAATTATGTAGACCTCTTTATCCAAAAATATAAAGAGTTAGGCATCGATTCTTCTAACAAAGTCATGTCCCTTGATTTGAAAGTGATGGAAGAACTGGAAGAAAAAGCTCCAGAAATAAATACGGGCTATGTCATTCCCTTCCAATTCGGAGGGTTTGGCAATCCAAAAGTGGATTTCTTCGTCATAGAAGACTTTTCTTATCAAGAATTACTCGTTCTAAACGCCCAGCAACAAGGACATGAAGTCTATGTTTGGACCATCAATAGTGAAGATGTCATCCAAAAATATTTGAACAGTCCTGTGAATGGGATTATCACCGATGAAGTCCAACTTGTGAAGGATTTCAAAGATGATTTTAAAAAAAATAATACGTTAATGGATCAGTTTTTACGAGCACTCGGAATTACTTTAGTGTTCAGTAAGTAAATAACAAAAACAAGAGCCGCTGTGGGATTTCCACAGCGGCTCTTCTCTATTTCAAAGAGAATTGATTATCCAATTTTTGTAACGCCGCCCATGTATGGTACAAGCGCTTCTGGAATCGTCACACTACCATCTTCATTTTGGTAGTTTTCAAGAATAGCAGCGACTGTACGGCCAACTGCAAGTCCTGATCCATTTAATGTATGCACTAATTCAATCTTGCCACTATCTTCACGACGGAAACGAATTTTCGCACGACGCGCTTGGAAGTCCACGCAGTTTGAGCAAGAACTGATTTCACGGTACGTATCTTGCGCTGGAATCCACACTTCTACATCGTATGTTTTCGCTGCTGAGAATCCCATGTCTCCTGTACATAATACGATCGTACGGAATGGTAATCCTAATCCACGCAGTACATCTTCCGCGTTGTCTGTCATTTTTTCTAATTCATCGAATGAATCTTCTGGTTTCGCGAATTTCACCATTTCTACTTTATTAAATTGGTGAAGACGAATTAAACCACGAGTGTCACGACCCGCACTACCCGCTTCAGAACGGAATGATGGGCTAAGCGCAGTGAAGTAAATAGGTAATTGCGCTTCGTCTAAGATTTCGTTTGCGTAGTAGTTTGTTAATGGCACTTCCGCTGTTGGGATTAATGTTAAATTGCGTTCGTCTGTTAATTGGAACACATCTTCTTTGAATTTAGGAAATTGACCTGTACCGTACATTGATTGTTCATTTACCATGTATGGTGTGATCATTTCTGTGTAGCCATGTTTTTCCACGTGTAAATCAAGCATGTAGTTGTAGATCGCACGTTCTAAGCGAGCTCCAAGGCCTTTGTAGTATAAGAAACGGCTTCCTGATACTTTAGCTCCACGTTCGAAGTCTAAAATATCTAGCGCTTCTGCTACTTCCCAGTGAGGTTTTGGTTCGAAATCGAATACGCGTGGAGTTCCTTCACGGCGAACTTCTACGTTTTCCGTTTCATCTGCCCCTACTGGTACGCCTTCTGCAGCTGTATTTGGTAAGCGAGAAGCGATATATTCTACTTTTTCTTCCACTTCTGCTAATAAAGCATCTGTTGCTTTGATGTCTTCACCGACTTGTTTCATTTCAGCGATTTTAGCACTAGCATCTTCCTTATTTCGTTTAAGAAGAGAAATCTCTTCCGTCACTGTATTACGGTATTGTTTTAATTGTTCTGTTTTCGTGATGAGTGCGCGACGTTCTTCATCCAAGTTGCGTAACTCTTCTACTGTCGCACGGTCTACACCACGGTTTTCTAAAGCAGTTGCCACTTCTTCAAAATTCTCACGAATGCGTTTCATATCTAACATATGTTTTCCCTCCATTTTCTGTATAAAAAAATACTCCGCCCCCGACTATTTCTAGTCTTAGGGACGAAGTAGAGTAATTGTCTTCGCGGTACCACCCGGTTTCAATGTTGCCATTGCGCTCATTTGTGAGATAACGGTTTTCTCCGGATAGCTTAATCAATGTTTTCGCTCTCGCACCGTATGTGGATTCGCTGGTCTCTCTTTGCTAGTTTTCACCAACCACTAGCTCTCTACTAAAGGATCGCAGGTACTATTCATACTGTATCATTTGTCTAAGATTGTACACGCCCTAAGCAAAAAGTGCAAGCCTTTTACTGTATTTTTATTTAGAGGCTGTTGGCGTAAATACATTTTGAATTTCGCTCCATACATTTCCAAAGAAGTTTTGAACTTTTTGAACAACTTGTCCAACAAAACCTTTTGCTCCACGGACACTTTCTGTGACCACATTCGATTGCTCCACATCGTAAGCAGCTAATGCTTCTACCGTTCCGTGGTCCTTACCATCTACATATCCTAGATTTTCACCCGGCATTTCAAAGGTCAATGTTCCGACCGTTTGTCCGGCTTGAACAGGCGCTTTTACTTTTCCATCTTCTGTTTTCAACTCATCTAACGGAATAAAGCCTATTTTAATTTGGCTAAGGGCTGTCCCTTTTGGAACGGCTGCAACAAAAGGTTTTCCATAGTCAACGCTCAGTGTTTCTTCCGTCCCTCCTTCCAGAGGAATCGGCGCTAAATTTTGCACGGATTTCCCAGGAGAACCGACAATAAGTCCTTCGTACTTTTTGAACAGTTCATCTAAAAGATGTCTTGTGACTTTAAATCGGTTTAGTGGCTCTTTAGAACCCATACTCACCACAATCACAGAAAATCCATTTCTTGTTGCTGTTGTCGTAATTGAAGCTCCACCGGATTCACTCGTTCCAGTCTTCAATCCTGTTACCCCCTCATACTCAAACAAGAGTCCTGGAAGTAAGTAATTGAAGTTATCCATTTTAGTTGTTCCCGATCCATTTGGACGGAAAGTTTGAGTTGAAATCGACGAAATCTTCAAAATCTCAGGAAAATCATTCACTAAATTTTTAGCAATAATCGCAACAGAACGAGCAGACATACTATTTTCGTCTTCGTCTCCAAAAGCTGGATTTTTTTCGCTGCCACCATATTTATTCGGTAATCCTGTTACATTAATAATTGTCGCGTCCTTAATGCCCCACTCGTTTAATTTTGCTTTCATCCGTTCAATCCAATTCGCTTCGGAACCACCAATGTATTCGGCAATTGCAAGAGTGGCTGCGTTGGCTGAATAGATTGAGATCGCATCAAAGAGTTCTTTGATTGTATATTTTTCATTTGGCCATAGTGGCACATTGGATAAATTATAATTGGCACTTAATTGATTGGCTCTGGCACTAATTGGGATTTTTGTTTCCCAAGTGATTTCTCCTTTTTTAATCGCTTCTAAAATTAAATATTGTGAAATCATTTTGCTCATTGAAGCAATTCCACGAACTTCATCTTGATTGTTTTGCATCAAAATTTTTCCGCTCGTTTGCTCGATTGCAATGTAGCTTTGTACATCTTGAATCGCAGCTGCTTCTTCTTTTTCTTTTGCGGCATCTTGCGCATAAATAACTGGAGTAAAACTCGTAGCACTCATAGCAAAAATGCTAAGCGCACACACGAATTTTTTCATCCATTTACGAGGACCTTTCATGTTTTTATATCTCCTAAATCTTTCAAATCTGCTTACTCATGTTACCGAAAAAATAAAGGAAAAACAATGGTAATCTGATTAATCTTTTATTACAAAATTGCGCTTATTTTTAATCTCATATTCGCTTGCTGTTCGAGGAAAAAATATTATTGTATCCACATCAACAATGGATGCCCTTCCATCTTTTAACAAGAAAAAAACACAAAAAGAAAAGTGTTTTTTTCTTGTTGTGTTTTCTTTAAAACCCTTTATGTTTTTCGAGAAATTGTTCTTCTTCTAATGTCGATTTTCTTCCTAAAATTTGATTTCGATGGGGATATCTACCAAATTGTTCAATAATCGCACGATGAGCCATTTCATATTTTTTTCGACGTTCTAATCCTGGTTCGTCAAACCATTTTGCAGCCCAATCATGAATCCAAAGAGACTCTGAATGCATGAAAGGCATCACAAGAAATCCTTGCTCCTCCACCGTCAATTCCTTCCAATAAGGTAAAGCTTCCTGGGCAAGTATTAATGCTAAAGAATCCGCAGCGAACGCTTTTGCATCCTCACGAAACATATTTCTTGAGAATTGATCCAGAACAATTATTTCGGCTAGACGACCTCGCGGAGTCTTGCGCCAGTGAACCGTTTCGCCTGAAACGATAGCCTCATAAGCGGGAAGAAATCTCGTTCGAATTTCTTCATCAAACTCCTCCGATTTTTTAAACCAATCTGAAGGGGCACATTCTTTAAACCAGAACTCTAATACTTCTTGGGGCGAAACAATCATTATCCAATCGCTTCTTTCTTCGTTTTTTCATCTAGCTGATCGTTCATTCTTCCGTATTTATAGCCTTGCAAATCGACAGTTACAAATAAGAAGCCTAACTCTTGCATCATCTGATTAATCTCTTCGTGATTTTTAACTAATTTTTCAATTTGGTCTGCCCCTACTTCAATACGAGCCAAATCTTGATGCACGCGAACACGTACCGGTTCAAATCCACGTTTTGCAAAATATTCTTCCGCCTTAAACACCGCTTCAACTTTTTCAGGCGTAATACGAGTTCCGTAGGGGAAACGAGAAGCTAAACTGCAAGAAGGAGTCTTATTCCAGTTCGTCACTCCGGCACGTTTGGCTAATTCACGAATTTCTGATTTATATAATCCAGCTTCTTGCAAAAGACTACGCACGCCTTCTTCATTACGCGCCTTCACACCGGGACGATAATCGTTGATGTCGTCCATAATTAATCCATCTGAAAGAACTGTAAAACCTTCTCCTTCCACATTCTTTTTGATGGTTTGGTAGAGCATTTTCTTACTGTAATACCAACTATTCGGAGTGTTTGAAGCAATGTGCGGATCGGATAACTCTTCCATTTCAAGTCCTAATACACGAGCACCCATTTCTGTTCCTAAATCGATTGCTTCACTAAACTCTCGGTCAGAAAACAATTCCGAGTTCACGACTGCCGCAATCACATTGTCACGTCCTAGAGTATCCACTGCAATCTTCAATAAATAGCTACTATCGATTCCTCCAGAATAGGGAACTACAATTTTCCCCACTTCTTTTAACAATTCGCGTAATCGTGCTTCTTTTTCATCCATTATTCGTTCCTTCTTTCTATCCTAAAAGCTTTCTCGACCTGTAAATTCTTCCAAGTATGCTTTATCTAAAATCAGTAATTCCTGATTATGAATTTCAACGACACCTTCTTCTTTTAAATCATGAATAATGCGGTTTACGCTATTACGAGTGGAGATTCCACAAAAGCCAGCAATATCTTCGTTCGTAACGTTAAAATCGATGAGAATTCCATCCTCTACTTCCACGCCAAATTGATTCATCAATTTATATAGGAAGGAACAGACCGCCCCTTTCTTCCCATTCATCGTCATATATTGCAATGATTCAATGGTTTCAGACAATTTATTCCGGTAATATTCCCGAATATAATCTTGTAAGTGTTTATCATCTCTTACATATTCCCAGAACTTAATGCGTGGAATACGGTAGAAAGTTGCCTCGTCGCTCTCAATACGTACATTAAAAGGTGCTGATGTATAGTTAGAAACTTCGTCACGAACAAGTGAAACGATATCCACGGGCGTAACGTACTCTAAATTGAACTCTCGGCCATCTTTCATAATGATACTAGTCTTGACTACTCCATCAATCAGTACATAAGTATAGGCCTGTTCCAATCCACGGTATGCCAGGTACATGTGTTTTTTCTTCTTAATAATAGGGGTATTTTCTTTTTCTAAAAAATCGATTAAATATTTTTCACTGTTCAAATTGAACACTCCTCTAAGACAATTTCCTATACACACTATTATCATCTTACCACGAAAATTTACGTTAACAAATGTTACTAACCTTTGAGACTTCTGCTATGAGTTATTTGAGTATACTTATAATCGTCAAACAAATTAAAGGAGATGTTATCATGGTTGAAATTAAACTACCTTACGACAAAAAGACAATTACTGCTGTAATTCCGGACAAAAATTTTGCTGGATTACTTGAATCGAAAGCGGAAAACTACCACAACCCACTTTCTGAACAAGAAACAGTGGAAAAATCAATGGATAACCCAATTGGTAGCCAAACATTAGAGGAATTAGCAAAAGGTAAAAAAGATATCGTGTTAATCAGTTCTGACCATACTCGTCCAGTTCCTTCACATATCATTACACCAATCATTTTACGTCGTATCCGTAGTGTAAACCCAGACGCTCGTATCCGTATTTTAGTTGCGACTGGTTTCCACCGTCCTTCAACCCGCGAAGAGTTAATTAACAAATACGGTCAAGAAATCGTGGACAATGAAGAAATCGTAATGCACATTTCTACCAACGACGAAGACATGGTGAAAATCGGTCAACTTCCTTCAGGCGGTGACTGCATCATTAACCGTATCGCTGCTGAAGCAGACTTATTAATCGCTGAAGGATTTATCGAAAGCCACTTCTTCGCTGGATTCTCTGGCGGACGTAAATCTGTTCTTCCTGGGGTTGCTTCCTATAAAACCATTATGGCAAACCACAGTGGTGATTTTATTGATTCAGAAAAATCACGTACTGGTAACTTAGACCACAACCCAATCCACGAAGATATGTTATACGCAGCACGTACTGCAAACTTAGCCTTCATCGTAAACGTTGTATTAGATGGTGAAAAACATATCATCGGTTCATTTGCCGGAGACATGGTTGAAGCTCATAAAGTGGGTTGCGAATTCGTTCGTGAATTAGCTCATGTAACTAAAATTCCTTGCGATATCGCCGTTTCAACAAATGGTGGTTTCCCATTAGACCAAAACATCTACCAAGCTGTTAAAGGAATGACTGCTGCTGAAGCAACAAACAAAGAAGGCGGCGTGATTATCATGGTTGCTGGATGTCAAGATGGTCACGGTGGTGAAGGTTTCTACCGTAACTTAGCAGACGTTAAAGATCCTAAAGACTTCTTAGACCAAGCCATTAACACTCCAAGACTTGAAACAGTTCCAGACCAATGGACTTCACAAATCTTAGCGCGTATTCTAGTGCATCACCACGTAATCTTTGTTTCTGATTTAGTAGAACCAAGTCTTATCACAAACATGCATATGGAATTAGCGAAAACATTTGACGAAGCTCTTGCACGTGCCTTCGAACTTCAAGGAGCAGACGCAAAAGTAACAGTTATCCGCGATGGATTATCTGTTATCGTTGAAGATAAATAATATGAAACAAGAAGAAATCCTACAACAAGTTAAAGATGGACGCCTCTCAATTGAAGAAGCGTCCACCCTTCTAAAAGGGATTGAAGACATTGGTTACGCGGCCATTGATCTTTCTCGCCAAAAGCGCAATGGATTTCCAGAAATCATCTATGGTGAAGGAAAAAACATTGAGCAATTACTTGGCATCATCCGGGCAATGAATGAACATAAAACAGCCATTCTTGCGACACGCGTGAACGCTGAAAAAGGGGAAGCTCTCAAAAAGGCTTTTCCTGAAGGCGGCTATGAACCACTCGGACGTACCTTCGTCCTTAACCCAATCGCACCCAAACATGAACACTACATCGCAGTCGTTACAGCTGGTACAAGCGACATTCCTGTTGCCGAAGAAGCGGCTGTCACTGCTGAGACATTTGGAAATCATGTGAAGCGCATTTACGACGTCGGAGTTGCTGGGATTCACCGCCTCTTCAATCGTCTCGAAGACATCCAAGGCGCGAGCGTCGTGATTGTCATCGCCGGTATGGAAGGTGCTCTTGTGAGTGTTGTCGGTGGGTTAGTAGACGTTCCTGTAATTGCCGTTCCAACCAGCATCGGATACGGAACGAATCTTCAAGGCGTGACGACTTTACTCAGCATGCTGACTTCTTGCGCAAGCGGCGTTACTGTCGTAAACATCGACAACGGCTTTGGCGCAGCCTATTCAGCAAGCATGATTAACAACATTCGAGGAGGACTCGCATGAGCACGTTATATTTAGAACCATTTTCTGGGCTGAGCGGTGATATGCTAAATGCTCTTCTACTCGATTTAGGAGCCGACCGCAAGCATCTAGAAGAAGCCCTTAAGACCATTTCGCTCGACGGTTATCATCTTCATGTAGACCGCATCGCGAAAAGCAGTATTTGGGGAACAGACTTCGATGTGCATATGGAACACGGTGAAAAAGACCATGGCATCGCTGGTGACTTTGATCATCACGACCATGAACATGAACATCACCACCACCATGAGCACGAACATACACATGAACATGCTCATTCACATGCGCACGAAGAACATACACATGAACATGCTCATTCACATGCGCACGAAGAACACACACATGCACACACGCATGAACATTCACATTCACATGAACATGACCACGATCATCATCATGAACATACTCATGACGGTCATTCTCATGAGCATACACATAGTCATCATCACCATCACGGAGAAGTTCGTGGGTTGAAAGAAATCGAAACGATTATTCTTTCAAGTGGTGTCAGTGACTTTGTAAAAGAAAAAAGTTTGGAAGTATTCCGTGACATTGCACAAGCGGAAGCAAACGTACACCAAATGCCTGTGGAGGAAATTCACTTTCACGAGGTTGGTGCAACAGACTCTATTATCGACATCATGAGTTTCTTCATTTTGTGGGAAACACTCGACATCGATGCGGTATACAGCACTGCTGTCACTGAAGGTAGCGGTACGATTACCGTTGCACATGGAGTGATGCCTGTACCAGTACCTGCCGTAATGCAATTAAGACTACAAACTGCCATTCCATTCTCACAAGACTTTGACATTCATACAGAGCTTGTGACACCAACCGGCCTTGCTCTTTTTAAGGCCATCCGCCCAGTATTTGCACAACCTTCAAACCTAACCGCTACTAAAGTCGGTTACGGTTTTGGGAAACGTGACACGGGTAAATTCAACGCGTTACGCGGAACACTTTTAGTGAAAAGCACACATTCTCATCAAGTCGTGACTTCCCATAACGATGAAATCATTCAAATCGATACAACCATCGATGACCAAAGCGGTGAGGAACTTGGCTACATCATGAGCCTTTTATTAGAGGAAGGCGCACTTGATTTGCATTACACTCCCGTTTACACAAAGAAAAACCGTCCGGCAACACATCTCACGCTTCTCATTCAAGAAGGAGACCTCGAACGGTTTACAGCCATTTTATTTAAGCAAACTTCAACCATTGGCTTTCGTTATCAAAACGTCCAACGTAAAGTCATGACTCGCACTTTCCAGACGCAACAAACGAGCCTCGGAGCGGTGAAGGTAAAGAAAAACCAATACGGTACTTTTACAAAATCAACATTAGAATATGAAGACTGCGCCCGAATCGCCCACGAAACTGGATTATCGATTCAAGCCGTCTATCAACAATTAACAAAAGAATTACATTAAGGAGAATCGACCAATGGATCAAACATTTATGCATTTATTATTATCAGAATTTATGGGAACAGCCCTCATGATTATCTTCGGGGTTGGCGTACACTGTGATGACGTCTTGAAGAAAACAAAATACGCTGGATCAGGTCACTTATTCGCCATCACAACATGGGCATTCGGTATCACTGTTGCTTTATTTATCTTCGGTGGTGTAAGTATCAACCCTGCGATGGCGCTTGCTAAAGTGGTTTTAGGAGTACTTCCTGCAGAACAATTCATTCCAATCGCAATCGCTGAATTCTTAGGCGCATTTGTTGGTGCGGTAATCGTATGGTTCATGTACGCAGACCACTTCACAGCTTCTGAAGGACTTGTTGATGGCGTTGCAATCCGTAACATCTTCTCAACAAACCCTAACTGCCGTAACTTACCACGTAACTACTTCGTCGAAGCATTTGCAACTTTCATTTTCTTAACAGCAATCTTAGCAACTGAAAATGTAAACAAAGAATTATTACCAATCGTGGTTGGTTTAATCGTATGGGCTGTCGGTATGGGTCTTGGAGGTACAACTGGATTCGCGATGAACCAAGCTCGTGACTTAGGACCTCGTCTTGCTTACCAATTATTACCAATCAAAAACAAAGTCAATAACGACTGGCAATATGGATTATTAGTACCTGGTACTGCTCCATTCGTTGGTGCTGTATGTGCTGCATTCTTCGTTCGTTACTACTTAGGTTACTTTATGTAATATTTAAAATAGAACTATTAAACCCGTGTGGATGTCTTCTACTTCATCCACACGGGTTTTTGATTGTCATCAATACTATTCTGTTTTTTTCTTCTCATCGGCTTTTTGCAACGTCGGTTCTATTTTAAATTCTGAGAAAACAAATGTATTAGTTTCCACTTTACCTGTGTAATAGCCTTCAGAGTCAATCTTATCAATTGTAATCTTAATATGAAGACCTTTCTTTCCAGTATCATACGCTAATGTTGGTGCTAAAAATACTCTTTTCCCATCTTTTTTCATCTGAATATAGAAATTCCCAATCTTATCTGTATCCTTAGAAATTGTAACGGCCCCCTTCGTACGTGACTGCCCTCCGATTAATGTGATAGAAACACGATCCGTTGCACCAGTACTATCAGAATCTCGAAATTCACCAATAATAATTTCCTCAATTTCCTTATCCGTGTTATTAATAATCTCATAGCTAAATTCCGCATTGGCATTCTCATTCGTGAAAAAGACACGAATGGCTAGCCATGAACAGACTGCCATTAGCAGAATGATTGCTGCGCTTGCGACCCATTTCCCCACAGACCATTGTTTTAAATTACATGTCATTTATTATCCCTCTTTCTAAATCAGGTGCTTTTCAATTCGAATTATACCTCTACTTTTTTAAAACACAATACCCCTTTAATTATTTTTACAAATACAAAAACAGCCGACTATTTCTAGTCAGCTGTGTTGTGTTTACTTGCATCGATAATTTTCTTACGGTAATCCTTGTTCCGTCTTAGTGTGAAATAGTCTGGAACGGGATCTTGTCCACCTCGAATAAATGGATGGCATCTGCAAATGCGTCCGCAACCCATCAATACGCCTTTCAGCGCTCCATGCTTTTCAACCGCCTGAATCGTATAGCTCGAGCAGGTTGGTCTATAAATACAGGAAGGCGGGAATAATGGAGAAATCCACTTTTGATATCCACGCACGAGTGCAATCATGATTTTTTTCATCTCTATACTGCTTTCTTAATTAAATAATCTGAAGAAGGCTTGCGTTCCTTCTGCTGCAATTACTGTATAAACGTAAAGTGTGACTGGTTTTGCGATTAAACAAATGGCCACGAATTTCTTAAAGGTCATATGACTAAGCCCTGCCACCATACATAGGAAATCATCTGGGAATCCAGGAAGAACCAGTGCGCCAAAGAAGAAGCGCTCGAAGTGTTTTCCTTTGTCCAAATAACCGATGTATTTATTGTACGTATCATCATCCACGAACGCCTTCGCCAACGTCTCACCATAGCGACGAGCTAACCAGAAGTTGATACAAGAACCAATCATGATTCCCACAAAATTATAAATCCAGCCATGAAGAGGCCCAAATACGATATGCCCGATGACACAAGTTAAGCCTCCCGGAATAATCGGGTAAACTACTTGCGTAATTTGAATCAGGATAAAAATCAAAATTCCTACCCAACCTGAGTGGGCAATGCTTTCACGGAACGGTCCGTCTATGGCGAAATAATCATTCTTGGCCACGAGCCATCCTAAAATAATGGTTAAAATAATCCCGATAACGGTCACGATTCGTATAATTTTACGATTTAATTCGATTGCTTTTGATGTATCCACAATGAACTCCTTAAACTATTGATAGTTGCATTATAACAGAGAAACTTAAAAAATCCTTCGAAAGTTTCTTACGTTTTGGTTAAGATTCGTGATTCTCTAGGTTCCACGGTTTTACAACGGTAATATGATCCATTAATGCTTCTTGGCGTCCTAGTTGCTCTAGACGTGCCTTACGACGTTCTTCGTAGCCACTGCAGATGAACTTCTCTTCATCTGTTTCTGGAATGATGGCATCTACCGTAAAATCTGTTTCTCCTTCACGAGGAAGTGCCACAAATGTCCAAAAGCTTGTCGCCGCTAAATAGCGTTCGCCGTTTAACACATCTTCTCCGACCACTTTACAGAAGACTTCCACACTCTTCTTCCCTGTTCCTGAGATATACGTTTCTACGCAGACAGAATGTCCTAATGGAAGTGGTTTTAAATAGTTCATCGCGTCCACCGATGCCGTTACTGCAAGACGACGGCAATGACGGGAGACCGTAATCGATGCACAGTCATCAATAATTCGCGTTAAATTTCCTCCGAATAGTGTGTTATGCATATTCACATCGAATGGGAAAATTCTACGCGCTTGAATCGCACGAGTTTGGCTACATGTTTTAGATTGCATTTTCTTAGCTCCTTGGTTGTTTTACTGTTCTATTCTAACATGAAACCAAATTGCGTTCAAAGACACTCAAATTGTGTTTTGGAGAATCCTTCGGATTGAATTATAATAGCTGTAACGTTGCACCGGTTCGAGCTGTACGTAGAAAAAAAGACCCACAGTGTGAGTCCGGTAATCCCTATTATTTTTTCTTTGCACGTTTGGCTTCGTTAATCAGTTTCAATGCTCTCTTTCTTGTTTTGATATTTGGACTCTTCATTTGACGATATGCTGTTGCTAAATCTTGTTTCATTTACCTTACCTCCTCTTTTACCAGCTTGCTTTTTGAACGCCTGGAATCAATCCTTGATGCGCTAATTCTCTGAATTTGATACGTGACAAGCCAAATTTACGCATATATCCTCTTGGTCGGCCATCCGTTTGATCACGAAACTTCAATCGGTTCGGATTTGAATTTTTAGGCAGTTTTCTTAGTCCGTCAATGTCTCCAGCTTGCTTTAGGGCATAACGTTCTTCAGCGTAACGTTCGATGAGCGCTTTTTGTTTTTCATACTTTGCAATTTTAGATTTTTTTGCCATTTTATTCTCTTCTTTCTAAATCGTAATTGTTACGTTTTACATTGTATCAATTGTTTCCTTTAAAATCAAGTGGTTTATCCCAATAAAAAAAGAGAGCCTTTTTTCAAAGCTCTCCTTCAAATCGTATTTATTTAAAATTAGTCAATCCCAACTTCTTTACGAACAACGTCAGCAATACGTGTTACGTAGTCGTGAACGAGTTCATCCGTTGGTGCTTCAACCATAACACGAACAAGTGGCTCAGTACCACTTGGACGAACAAGCACGCGTCCGTTTCCATCCATCTCAGCCTCTACAGCATCGATGACTTCTTTAATCGCTGGAACTTCCATTACACCATTTTTATCGCTCACACGAATGTTTACTAATTCTTGTGGGTATGTTGGTACTTCACTGGCTAATTCGCTTAATGATTTGCCAGTTTGTTTCATAACATTCATTAATTGAATTCCTGAAAGTAATCCGTCGCCTGTAGTGTTTAAATCAAGGATAATGATATGTCCTGATTGTTCCCCACCAAAGTTGTAGTTGTTTTTGCGCATTTCTTCAACCACGTAACGGTCACCAACTGCTGTTTGAAGAGCAACCATTCCTTCTGCTTCTACCGCTTTATGGAATCCTAGGTTACTCATAACGGTTGATACGATTGTATCTTTACTTAAAGTCCCTTGGTTCTTGAAGTGTTTACCAAGGATGAACATGATTTTATCACCATCAACGATTGTTCCATTTTCATCCACTGCGATACAGCGGTCTCCGTCTCCGTCAAAACTCAAACCGATATCTGCTCCCGTTTCTTTTACGAACTCCACTAAAGCTTCTGGATGTGTTGACCCTACGCCATCATTAATGTTCACGCCGTTTGGTTTGTCACCCATTGTGTGGAAGTCTGTGTCTAAGTCAGCGAATAAACGCGTTAACATGGAAACTGTGGCTCCATTTGCGCCGTCTAAAGCAACTTTCATTCCTGAAAGAGAATCAACCGTATTTTGTAGGAATTGGCTGTATTTCAATGTTCCTTCTAAGTATTCATCTACTGTTCCTAATGCGTCTGTAGAAGGACGTGGTAATGTGTCTTCTTCGGCATCTAATAATGCTTCGATTTGCGCTTCTGTTTCATCTGTTAGTTTAAATCCATCTCCCCCGAAGAATTTAATTCCATTATCTTGAGCAGGATTGTGGGATGCTGAAATCATAACCCCAGCTACAGCGCCTTGTACTCGTGTTAAATAAGCTACCCCTGGAGTAGGAATCACTCCAAGTTGCATGACTTCAATCCCAACAGAGAGTAATCCAGCAATTAAAGCATGCTCTAATAATTGACCAGAAATACGAGTGTCACGCCCCACTAATACGCGTGGATGTGCATTTCCTTCTGCTTGTTGTAATAATACATAACCGCCATAACGGCCTAGTTTAAATGCTAATTCTGGTGTTAATTCTGCGTTAGCTACGCCACGAACACCATCTGTTCCAAAATATTTGCCCATAAATTTCTCCTTTAGCCTTATCTGGCTTGTGTTGTCTGTTCTTGTGTCGTTGTTTGCTCTTGTGTTGTTTCGGACTCTTTAGTTGTTTCTCGTGAATCCAAAATACCATGATCTACCACCGTAATAGTGACCTCAACTGCTTCTGGGGTAATACTATTGACACCAGATGGTAGTGTTAATGTTACTGTTTTTTTCGTGGTTTGAGTCACGTTGCTCACATCTACCACTACTGGAATAGCTGTAATTTGATTTAAAATCGATTCAGCTCCTAAGATTGTAACTTGCTTAGTAGTAGAATTCAATGAATATGAATAACGTGAAGTGCCACCAGTTGTCGTAAAGACAAGAGGGACTGTTTTGGAGCTAGAAGAAATTGGCACTCGAACTTGTACACGTTCTGGCTCAATTTTCACCGCAACAGGTTTTCCTGTGGCATCCAATGCTTGTAGTTGTGCTGTAGTCGTATAGTCTGATTTTGTCCCTTCAGGAATCGTAACTTTTGCGACTACTTTTTCTACTTGATTTAAAATCGAATCCGCAGCTTTGACTGTAACTGTTCCAGGAGAGGTCAAGCCATCTCCAACTTGATAGCCATTGCCAATACTTGAAGAATCAACCGTTACATTAACAGGGAACTCTTTAGCATTCTTCTTCTCGATGGTAATTTCAACACTTTCTGGTGAAACAATACCTGTCACTCCAGTTGGAAGTCCTGATACTGAAAGAGAAATCGTATGCTTTCCTTCCCCTAACTCTGTTAAATTTGGTGTAGTCACTTTGTACGAACCATTGCTAGATGTGCTTAAAATCAAACTACTTGGCCCTTCAAGACGTAATGCAACAGAGTCTGGTAATCCTGTTACCGAGTATTCTTCACTGTTGATATCCACATAAATTGGCACATTTGTAATCGTGTTTGAACTTGATTGTGGATTTAAAGTGCTTGAACGTAATCCGGAATTAGCGTCTTTAGCTAAAATAAATAGAAAGATACTTAGTACTAAAGACATCAACATGAGAAATGATTTTTTATTCATCCAATTAGCCATTCGAACGACCCCCTTTAAAGAGCGCACGTATCCAACGAACGACTGCTGGATCCATCTCGTCGTCTCCTTCTACCACTAAATGTTGCGACAAGACGTGAATTAATTCTTCAGAAGAAAGTTCTCGGTGTAATTTTTCGCGAATCGCGACACTCACTTTCCCCGTTTCTTCTGAGATGATAATCGTAATCGCATCACTCACTTCACTTAAACCAATTGCAGCACGGTGACGTGTTCCTAATTCTTTTGGAATCATCATGTTCTCAGACAGTGGTAAATAGCAGGCCGCTGCAGCAATATGATAATCACGAATAATCATTGCCCCATCATGTAATGGAGTATTTGGAATAAAAATATTTGTAATCAATTGATTAGAAATCTCAGAGTGAATCGGAATCCCAGTATTAATAAATTCTTCTAGAGAATTCCCTTGCTCAATCGAAATCAGAGCTCCTATTCTTCGTTTTGCCATATATTGAATGGCGATATTCAACTCATTAATCATGATTTCTGCTTCATTGGCACTTTCAGATTTACGTGAGAAGAAATTCGAACGTCCAATATGTTCTAATCCGCGACGAATCTCTGGTTGGAACACAATCAACGCAGCCACAACCCCCCACTGAATCACGAAGTTCATAATCCAGTCTAAAGTAGTTAGCCCAAGGAAAAAACTAATAAATTTCATTGCAGCAATTGCCGCAATTCCTTTCATTAAATGAATTGCCCTTGTTCCTTTAATAATTACTAAAATATTATAGAGAATGTACCAAACAATCAAAATATCAATCAGATTGCGAAAACTCCCCCATGAAAATAAACTATTCCAATTTATTTGCATAAAGTTAACCTCTCTTCCACCAATATGTACCTTTCTATTATAGCACAGATAGCCCCTAAACTAAAAAGTGCACGATTATTAATATAACAATAAAAATCAAATAAATAAAAAGTAAATATTCTCACAAAATTCGGAAAATAATCATCTACAAAAACGCTTACATCTGTTAGTCTGAGTTTGAGATAACACTACAAAATAACAGCAATTCGAAAGGAGGCCTTAAGTGTAGGAATCTTCTCAAAAATACTATTTAGGAGTTGAATACATTGAAAAAAATTTTGATTTCTTTTTTGATATTAATCACATTTTTTAGTTCGTTTGGCCCCTCTCTTTATAAAAGTAAAATATTAGCTTCAGAAACATCATCTTATCAACCTGTTGAAGCTAATGAAAATAGTGTTATTTTTGAGAATGGGGATACAATTATTTTAAGTCCTCAAAAAAGGGCTCCACGCGGATTTATCGGAAGAATACTTATCTTTCTTGGTGAGGTGCTTGTCGGATATATTGTTGATGGTGTAGTGGTTAACTGAACAGGAGCAAGTTCCGCTGAATGGGTTAGCCGTGCGATTAATTACTTCAGAAATTATCCAAATACCAGAAGAATCTATTTGAGTAGACCTGGAGGAGCAATGTAAAAGGAGGAACTATCATGAAAGACGATCGTAAGGGATATATTATTGCTGGAGTTTTAGGTTTTCTCACTTATTTTGTAGGAAGCACCATTTACTATTTTTTAACACATTAATAATTTTGTACAATCATTACTTACAACAAGTGGGAGATTCTCGAAACTTTTTAATCGAAATGGACCTCGCATTAGTACCTATGATATGTATGGAAATTACCTAAGACCGTAACAGGAGGTCAACTATGTCAGTTTTTACTCTAGGAAATTATACAGTGCATCTAGGCACAGGTTTACTTGGGTTTCAGTTAACTGAAGGGTTAAAGATTATATCTTCTCGTACCCTTCAAACTTACTTATTTATCCTATATAACTCTGACACAGATAGCTGTGATATTATAAATGGCGGTAACGCATCTTACACTATTAATCAAAATCAAATTTTCGTTGAGATAGCGTTTCCTGATGAATTTCAATACATCCTTAACCCATCTTTCGAAGGATTCATTAATCATTCAGGAGGGATAGAATGACATTCCAAGATTTTTCCGTTGGAGATTATACGGTTCAAATTCCTCTTTCTTTTGAAGTGATTCATCAAGAAAACGAAGAACTAATAGTATTAACTCCACCTACTTATCACAGCAGTGCACGTATATATATCTGCCCAGAAACCAAACAATTACACTTCACGAATCTCGGATTGATGAAAGTAAGAATTGCGGGAGAGCTCATTCAAATCATTCCGTTAAATAAAGAAGAATATTCTTTTCTGAATCTGAATCGTGATTCTATTGATTTAATGGAGGAGTAAAAATGATGACAATAAAATTAGGAACTTATTCTATTCATATCTCACCTAATATTGACACAGTAATGGATATAAGTAATAAAAAACTATTGCTTTGTCATAAGAGTACGTTAAACACTATTGGATTGCTCACTTATAACGAGCAAACTGACACTATAAAATTTAACTGCCGATGGGCTACCGACTTTGAAATGCATGAAAAAGATATTACAGTCATACTTCCAGAAGGCCTAGACTAGAATAAAATAAATAAGCTTTCATCCTTTTCGAGATGAAAGCTTATTTTCTTTTATGCTTCCTCAACATTCGCAATGTAGTAAGAATACCCACCAGTTACTGCTACCACCACTACTAGAATCATCGTAGCTACCAATATTGCAATATTATTTACCATAAAGATTGCTGTTAAAATCATTAATAGTCCAGCAATAATAGAAGCAAAACCAAAGAATCGTTGTGTTTTTCGGAAAGCTACATCATTATTTTTTAGCCATGACGCACGGAATCCAAAGTATTTTGTATTGTCTTTAATCTTAGGAAAGAGATTTCCAATCAGGATAAAGAAAATCCCAAGGATGAATGTCAAAAAACGTCCTATTTGTGTCCCAATCGTCACTCCATTTAAATACAACCAAAATTGGAAATAAGCAACAACATTCAGTAATAGTAGAACTAACCAACTAATAGAACGAGCGGTCTTCACATTCCCTCCTGTTAATTTAGGAGAAGTGCTAGCAATACGAATAATAAATCCAACAATGGCGACAATCACTGGATAAATTAAAATTGTAAATCGATTGGCAGTGCCAGTAACATTTCCAGAAAAGTCGAAATTAGATACAATGGTCTCCGGTAAGAACCACACCACCACTAGAGCCACAACGAGTGGTGCGAACATCAATGCAATATAAGTATATTTTTTTATTTGTTTTACTTGTTCCATGTTATTTTCCCCCAATAATTTGATTGATCCATACAATGGCTTCGTCCAGTACGGTCAAATTCAATTCATAATAAATAAAGTTTTTATAACGTGTTTCGTAGATTAAATCAGCTTGTTTTAATTTTCTAAGATGATAAGACAAAGCTTGCGGCGTCATCCCAATTAACTCCGCTAAATCACCTGTATTGGTCTTCCCTTTACGCAGAATTTCTAAAATTTGACGGCGCGTTTCGTCCGAAAGAGCAGACATTACTTCATTAACAGCCATCTCCTCAACTTCTTTCTATTTAAATTTATCTTTAAGTAGATTATACTCCTGAGGGATGTAAAATGCAACACCTATTTAAAATATTTTTTAATAGATTTTCGTGTAAAAGAAAGATGATACCTATGATTTCTTATGGATTGGTTTATCATCGCAGTAATAAACCAATCCGTAAGTTCCTTCGGTATCATCTTTTTAAACTTGTTCTTCTCCTGAGAGTGTATCTGCCACTAAAGTGCATCACTTAAGCGTGCGAACTCTTCAATTGTCAGTGTTTCTGCACGTCTGGTTGGGTCGATACCTGCAGCTTCTAATGCAGCGGCTAAGCTTTCTTTTGTATGGCTATCCCCAACATAAGCTTTAGTTAAATTATTCCATAACGTTTTACGACGTTGCACGAAGCTGTTTTTCACGAGCGCGAAGAATTTCGCTTCGTCTTTCACTTCTACAAGTGGTTTTTCCCGACGTTTCAACACCAAAATCGCAGAATCCACATTCGGAGCTGGATTGAAGACCGTCTTCGGCACAATAAATCCGATGCTTGCTTCGCAGAAATATTGAATCGCAATCGTCAAGGATCCATACGCCTTCGAATTTGGCTCTGCCGTCATTCGTTGCGCCACTTCTTTTTGCATCATCATCGCAAAACCATCGATTGGTAATTTTGATTCCAATAAATTCATAATGATTGGCGTTGTAATATAGTACGGCAAGTTGGCCACGACTAATAACGGCTCATTAATGTCGAAATGCTCTCCGATGACTTGCTCCAAGTCGACGTCCAAGATGTCGCTATGAACCACCGTTACGTTATCGTATGGGGCCAATGTTTCATCGAGCACTGGCAACAAACGGCCATCGATTTCAAACGCCAGCACTTGTTTAGCTTCTCTTGCTAGACGTTCGGTCAACGCACCAATCCCTGGTCCGATTTCAATGACGTTTGTCGTTTTGTCGACTCCTGCCACCTCTAGCATACGCGTTAAAATATTCGGTTCAATCAGGAAGTTTTGCCCTAGACTCTTCTTTACCGTTAGCCCATGACGTTCCATAATCTCGCGCGTTCTTTTCGGCGTCGCGATATCCTTTATTTCATTCATGTTTGTCCTCATTTTCTAAGACAGCCTCGAGTGCCGCCCTTAATTGTTCTTCTGTAATACCAAATAATTGTAATCTTTTCGCGAACTGTTTTCCATTCGTATGGCCAATTTTTAGAAAATCCGCTACCTTTTGACGTCTTGTTGCTGAATCTGGTTGTCCGATAAACCCAAGCGCCATCAGGGTTGCCTGCGAAATCACTGGCTTTCCGGGTTCTGTTGAAATCTCATGCACCGATTCGAGCGCTCGCTGAATAGACGCAGTACTAGCGTGTTCCACCCCAAGGCTCTTATGATTGTCTTTTCTGACAGCTTCTGCACGTTCGATAAAAGCATGCTTTACACCAGGTACGTGCTCTTGAATAATGTTTCGAATACGAGTCCCAGGATAATCTGGGTCCGTAAACACAATCACCTCACGTGTTTGAAGTGCCTTTTGAATGAGCGCAATCGTTTCTTCGTCAATCGCCGAGCCATTCGTTTCAATCGTTTCGATATCCGGATAGATTTCTCTCAAGCGTCTTGTATCGTCTCGCCCTTCTACGACAATGACTGGATTCATAGCAAGCCTCTTTCTTCCATACGGAATAACTTGATGGCATTTTGTGTGGTTTGGTGGGCCACTTCTTCCCAAGCAAGGCCGCGTTCTTTGGCAATCGTTTCAACGACATAGCGCGTATATCCAGGTTCGTTTCTCTTTCCACGGTAAGGCACGGGCGCTAAATACGGCGCATCAGTTTCCACTAACATACGGTCGAATGGAACTAATTTTGCACATTCACGAACTTGTGGCGCGTTTTTGAAGGTCGTCACACCGCTAAAGGAAATATGCATGCCTAAATCTAAGAAGCGCTTCATAAATTCCACGTCGCCATTATAACTATGCATAATACCCCCGATGTCTTGAATACCTTCTTCTTTTAGAATCTTGTAGCAATCTTCTGTCGCATCGCGGTTATGAATCACAATCGGCAATTTCATTTCCTTGGCAATCGCGATTTGGCGACGGAACACCTTGTCTTGTTCCTCGGGCGTTGAATCTTTCCAATAGTAATCCAGACCCATTTCCCCCATCGCGACCACTTGTGGATGCGTCAAGCGTTCCTGTAACCATTCTTCGATTTCTTTATTGTACTGGTAGGCCTCGGTTGGATGCCATCCGATAATCGAAACCACTTCTTTGAACTCTTCACTGAGCTCAAGACTTCGTGTAATCGTGTCCTTATCGAATCCCACCACCGCAAAACGCGTCACTGCAAGTTCCTTTGCACGCGCGATAACCTCTTTTTCTTCTCCTTTAAACGCAGATACATTTAAATGCGTATGCGTATCAAAAATCATCATTTCGCCTCTTATCTTGTTGCCCCATTTAAGAATGGGTTTGTCGCAATTTCATCTTTTAGCGTTGTTGGCTCCCCGTGTCCTGGGAAAATCACGGTTTCAGCAGGTAATGGCAATAAGTATTTGTGGATGCCTTCCATTAATTCTTTATGGCTTCCGTATGGGAAATCACTACGTCCAACACTGCCTTTAAACATCACGTCCCCACCGATAACAAATCCATTTTCTCTGAAAATAAAGATGGTTCCACCAGGTGAATGCCCTGGAATATGCGCTAATTCCGGTTCAAAACTTCCAACTTTCCATTTGCCCATTTCTTTAGGGAAATACCCATCCGCTGGCTTAGTGGTAATATTTTCTCCAGAGTAATATGAACGGTTCAATTCAGGATCGTGTAAAAATACTTTTTCCAACTCATTCATATACATTGGAATATTGTATTCTTCACGAAGCGCATCTACTGCTCCGATATGGTCTCCGTGCGCATGTGTTAATACAATCGCTACTGGCTTCAACCCTTCTTCTTTAATTAATTGTTTAATATCCTCGGCTTGTGCACCTGGGTCAAAAATCACGGTTTCTTTATTTTGATCAATTAAAAAGTAGACATTTTCTTCTAAACGTCCTACTGGAATGCTTAATAACTCCATCTGTATTCCTCCTTTAGGTCTCCTCTTAACTCTACATAAAATAGTGAGTTCTTGCAATCAAAAAACGCCCAAGCATAGAGCCCAGACGTCTGTTGATTAATCATTGATTAATTTTTTCAAATCGATGGCTTTGTTTAATGCCGTCATCAACGGAATACCCGCTAATAATACGACGATTTCACCAAAGAATGTTTGCGCGTAGCTTAACCAGAATGGTAAACCTAATGCTAAGTTCAATTCAATCGCTACTAAGAAAATCATCACACTGAAGACACCTGCTAAAACAAACATACGTGTTTTAACGTCTTTCACTGATTTGAAGAAAAGTGCGCTGATAGCGAATGAAGCAATGGTATGCCCTAATCCGAATACTAAGTCATACAAACCTAGACCAGACGCTGACATAAATACTGAGTTGACAAGTAATACACCGGCAACCACACCGATTCCGTATTTTTTGTCAAAAGCGAATAAGTGGTTCAACATTTCCGCAATACGGAATTGAACATCTCCGAATGCCATAAATGCTGTTAATGATGTTACGACCACATAAAGCGCTGCGATGATTGCGTTAATCACAATCAATTTTGATTTTTTATTTTGCATGTTACTGCCTCCTAGTTTTTTATTGAGGGATGGTTTCGAACCTCATCGGCAAAAACGCCATGTGCTATTGTACTATAAACAGCGTAAGATTGGTAGTCTTAAGTTGAATTTCTTTATCCTCTACAAATTTGTTCTTTGAATTTCTTCTTACACCGTTTGTGAGCCCCTTTTACAGAGGTAACCGACTTATCGAAGTGATCTGCCATCTCTTCAAACGTCTGTCCGTCTAACACCCCCAGAAAAACTTCTCTTTCAAAACGAGATAAGTGATGGAAGTATTCCTCCGCATCTTCATGTAAAAATACTTGTTTCTCGCAAGATTCTACGGAAGCTGACATCAACGCTAGCTCCCCTTTATCTCCATGGATTAGAAGATTATGAGGAACTACTCTTTGTCGATGCTCCCTTCTCAAACACTCTACTGCTAAGTTTTTTAGGCAGCGTTGATAATAACCTGCAAATGAAACAGCATGGTCTTCATTATATTTATCTAATGCTCGTAACATCATGACTCTAGCTTCTTGAGCAAAATCTTCTTGATCCATCTCATGAAAGAAATAATGATGATTCATACTGGCAATTAAAGGCTCAAATCTCTTTAACAACTCGGTAATTGCCTCCTCATTATTTGCTTTAGCTAGATGAACTACTTCCGACAACTCTTTCTTTTCCATAAAATAACCTCCCTATAAATTCCTCCCTCATTCCTTCTCCACTTCAGTATATTGATTAGCAAACATAAAAAGCCCTAGTTTTATCGGATAAAACCAAGACTCCTTAAGAATTAAATTCATTTGTCTTATTGAAAATAAAAGATAGGATTATTTCCTAACCTTCTTAATTGCTTTTGGAAGAATTTCTACTCTTCTCTTTTCTCTTGAAATAATGCACACCATAAGTTTGATAGAAATCGACTTTCAGTTGCACGAATCGTTTCAAGTCTCTTAATAATTGATATAATTGCGCTCTTTTCTCAAATTCGCGTCTTGTTTGCGGCAAAGGTCTTTCTCGAAAATGTTCTAACATGGCTTCAATCTCATCAATGAGTTGACTCGCTGTATTCTGCTCTGCTAATTGCTCTGCCGTCTGTTTAAACATTTCAGACAAGATGGCCATTTCTTCCCCATCCCAGCGAAATTCATTTAAATTGACCGCCATAATTTCTAATAACTTTGTTTGATCGCGTCGCATTTCAAAGTACTGTTCATCGTAGGTGATTTCACTTGTTAGATGGTTCTCTGATTCTAAGCGAACATATTCTCTAGCCGCTTTCAATTTTTCTTTCACAATTTGAAGAACTTCTCCATCATTTTTTCCATTTCCAACGGATAAAAATCCAGACATTTTCAATAGAACTTCTCTCATTTTTGATTCAATTTCTTCACGAATGTCAATAATATGTTCACGGTACGATGGCATGTACCAGTTGAATAAAATAGCAACTCCCGCTCCAATCGTCACAAGAAGCATTTCATTCACAAACAAAGAGAACGTTAATTGTTGTTGCGTCCAAAGATGAATGACTAACACCGTACTTGGTGCGACTCCAATTTCTACTTTTAATAAATAAGCCATCGGAATATAACATAATAAGTAAATTCCAAAACTCATCGCATCAAAACCAAAAGCCCAAAAGACGATTCCACCGACCAAAAGTGCCAATAGGGCTGCAGCTAATCGTTGACTAGTGGCCGCTAAAGAGATTTTCTTTGTATCCATTACACTTAAAATCGCAATAATGGCAGCTGCAGAGGGGGTCGACAAATTGAATGCTTGTGCAATCATTAAGGCAGTAAATGCCGAAACGATTACTTTCATTATTTTAAGCTTCATTATGGATCACTGTATCTCCTTGTATTTGATGTCCTTCCAACTCTAGAAGAGTAGTTTTTCTGTTCAATCCTCCCGCAAATCCTGTTAATTTTCCTGTTGTCGCAACGACTCTATGACATGGGACGAGAAGCGCAATTGGATTTTTCCCAATAGCGTTTGCGACTGCACGAGGGGAGGTTTTTCTACCTATCTTCTCACTGACACGGTGGGTAACTTCATTATAAGTCCATACTTCTCCAAACGGAATTTCTAGCAACGTATTCCAAACACTTTGTTGAAAAGGAGTTCCTCCTTCATAAGCAATCGAAAACAAAGGAGTTCCTGGAGTTTTCTCATGATAATACTGATTAATCCATGTTTTTACTGGTTCCCAAAGTGCTAGTGAATCATCCCATTTTGGATTTTTCACAAAGGCACACTCATATTTTTGCCCTTCAAACCACAAACCGGTTAATGCCACCTTATCACTTGCAGCAATCATCACCCCTAGTGGTGTATCTATCTTCGTCAAAACCGTCATGGCTAATTCTCCTCATTTCTCATTACAAATCTATTTTTCTATTATATAATATTTTCTATCGAATGAAATAGGAAAGGAGCACTTTCATGCTCATTAACGAAGCCGTTTTACATATTTTAGATAAAAATTCAGGAAACTTACTATTATCTCAGGCCCCACTGCAACTGAGTGATCCATTTCTCATTGAATACATTACAAAACTCGTGGATAAAATCAAAAAAGGCGATCCACATATCGGTCAACTAGCTTCTAGCGAACCGCTTCTTGGATATCTAGTAGACGAAGGAATTTCTTTCTTAGAAAAGACGCAACAGTTATCCGATAAACTCTTTGCTCTTATTGCACCAGCAGAAGAAATCGGACCAGCAGACTACCTATTCTTTACGGGAACAAGCGATACAGGCGGCACACTTTTTGGAATGATTCGCCTCGATTACAGTTCAAAAGTCACACACTTTGTCGATTATGAAGGCGAAGCCGTTAGCAATACCATCTTGCAAAATCACGCAATCTTGCCAAACGCGACGCAAAAACCTTCGGAAGCGTTCATCGTAGATTTATCAAACGGAAACTATACCTTAATCGAGAAAAAAGTGGTAATCGAAGGCCAAAAGACTGCCTATTTCTCTGAAAAATTCTTAGAAATTACTGTACCGGTGACAACGAAAGAACAAATCAAGGAAATCAAAAAAACGGTCACTCATATCGCGAAAAAACACGACGAGGAACCGTACAAAGCGCTGGCAACGACGCAACAAGCCATCTTCCACCAGCTTGAAGAACACGACGAAATCGACGCCGCAGCTATCTTCGACAAGGTGTTCGAGGAAAAAACGCTCGCACGTGAAGCCGCACAGTTGGCCATCACCGAAGGACGCGTTCCAGAGAAAATCGCCGTAACGAACGTGCCCAAATACGAACGCAAATATAGCAAGCAGAAATTCAAACTCGACAACGGTATCGAAATTACCATTCCAAGTGAAATCTACGAAAACAAGGAAATGGTCGAATTCATTAATAATCCGGATGGCTCGGTTTCGGTACTGATCAAAAATATCGAAAGTATCTTAAATAAATTTAATGCGTAACACCATCTATCTAATGTAAAACAAGAAACCTCCTAGAAAAATTCTAGGAGGTTTTCGTTTATAACGGCTTCTTCAATGGAAGCCCCGGTTTTCTAGGATATTTATTTGGCGTTTCCTTCGTCTTTAAAATCGTGACAACATGACGGTTTCCGCCTTCATATGGCAAGTCGAAAGAGACATCCCCTTCTACTTTCCCGCCAAGAATCGCAATCGCTTTTTTCGCTTCTTCCAGCTCAACTTCTGTATGCGCCGCTTTTAATGCGAGGAAATACCCATGCTTTTTCACGAGTGGCATGCAAAATTCGCTCAGTACACTGAGTTTAGCAACGGCACGAGCAGTCACCACATCAAACGATGCACGGAAATCTTTGTTTTGCCCAAAGGTTTCAGCACGGTCATGGAAACACTGTACGTCTTTTAGTCCAAGCGTCTCCACTAATGTATTCAAGAATGTAATGCGCTTATTCAACGAATCCACAATCGTCACCTTTAAGTCTGGGAAGACGATTTTTAGCGGAATACTTGGAAATCCTGCGCCCGCACCCACGTCGCAAAGCGTTTGGTCGGTCAATTCATGATGAAATCCAAGCGCCAATGAATCATAGAAATGCTTCAAATACACGCCTTCTTCATCCGTAATCGCCGTCAAGTTCATCTTTTCATTCCATTCCACTAATAGATGGAAATATTGGTCGAACTGCTTCTTTTGTACATCCGACAGTGTAATCCCATGCACTTCTTGGAGTCTCTGATAAAATTCTTCTGGTTTCATACGCGCCTCCTTATTCTTGCACTTTAGCAATCTTGCCTTGTTCGATATAGACCATCAAAATCGATACGTCGGCTGGGTTCACCCCACTAATACGGCTCGCTTGCGCAATCGTTTCTGGTTGAATTAATTTCAACCGTTGACGCGCTTCTGTCGCAAGACCGTTAATCGCATCATAATCGATATTGGCAGGAATACGTTTGGCTTCCATGCGTTTTAATTTCTCCACTTTTTCAATCGCTTTGGCAATATAGCCTTCGTATTTAATCGAGATTTCTACTTGTTCTTTCACTTCACGAGAAACTTCCACCGTTTCACCAGCAAAACTTACTAATTCGTCATAGCTTAATTCTGGACGTTTCAACAAGTCGCTTAAAAGGATGCCGTCTTTCAATTCTGCAGATCCTTTTTCGGCCAAGAACGCTTGTAATTCGGCAGTTGGCTTCAAGCGAAGCGATTGCATCCGTTTGATTTCGGCTTCAATCGCTTCTTGTTTTGCTTGGAACTCAGCATAACGTTCGTCGTCAATCAATCCTAGTTCGCGTCCTTTTTCCGTTAAACGTAAATCGGCATTATCATGACGAAGTAAGAGACGATATTCCGCACGAGAAGTCAATAGACGGTAAGGTTCTGTCGTTCCTTTTGTAACCAAATCGTCCACCAATACGCCGATATACGCATCGCTTCGGCCAAGAATAAATGGCTCTTCTCCGCGAATCTTACGCACGGCATTAATCCCAGCATAGAGCCCTTGCCCCGCTGCTTCTTCGTATCCACTCGTTCCGTTCATTTGCCCGGCAGTGAATAAGTTTTGGACAAGTTTTGTTTCAAAAGTATTTTTCAATTGGTGCGGCACGACCACATCGTACTCGATGGCGTAACCCGTACGCATCATCTCCGCATTTTCCAACCCTTCCACGCTACGAATCATCTTGATTTGCACGTCTTCTGGAAGAGAAGTCGACAATCCTTGAATATACACTTCTTCCGTATTTTCCCCTTCTGGCTCTAGGAAAATTTGGTGACGAGGCTTGTCGCTGAAACGAACGATTTTATCTTCAATCGATGGACAGTAACGCGCGCCGACCCCTTCTACAATCCCTGTAAACATCGGTGCACGGTGTAAGTTCTCACGAATCGTTTCATGAGTGCCTTCATTCGTATACGTTAACCAACAAGGAATTTGGTCGTAGCGGTAGTCTTCGTCTTTGGATGTAAAACTAAATAAGTTTGGCGTGTCATCCCCTGGTTGGATTTCTGTTTTACTATAATCAATGGATGAGCCTTTGATACGTGGCGGAGTTCCTGTTTTGAAACGCGCCAATTCAAAGCCTAATTCGAGTAAGTTCTCTGATAATTTAATCGATGGTTGTGAGTTATTGGCACCCGATGAATATTTCAATTCCCCGATAATAATTTGACCACGAGAAGAAGTTCCGGCCGTTAAGACCACCGCTTTTGAACGGTAGATGGCACCTGTATTTGTGATAACCCCTTTACATACGCCATCTTCAACAATCAATTCTTCCGCAATTCCTTGGCGTAAATCCAAGTTGTCTTGCTTCTCGATTGTCTTCTTCATTTCTTGCGCGTATAAATGCTTATCTGCTTGAGCGCGTAAGGCACGTACAGCAGGACCTTTCCCAGTGTTCAGCATACGCATTTGAATATATGTTTTATCGATGTTGCGACCCATTTCGCCCCCAAGAGCGTCGATTTCACGCACGACAACCCCTTTGGCAGGTCCGCCTACAGATGGGTTACATGGCATAAAGGCCACCATTTCTAAATTCATTGTGAGTAATAATGTTTTTGCGTCCATACGTGCACTTGCTAGCGCCGCTTCACTGCCGGCATGTCCAGCACCGACGACAACTACATCATAATTTCCAGCTTCGTAAGTTGTTACCATAGTCTCTCCTTTACTTTCTTTCTCCATAAAATTCTACATTGTGACTAACATATTCGCCTGCTTCATAATTAAACTTCGCAGAAAAGAACGGCTCCTGTCCTAAAATCCACTCTAGAAAAATGCGGTCTCCTTCCCAAGATGGCTTCTGGAGGATTTCATCGTAAGGCACCCATTCTAGCGTCCCTTCTGGCGAATCAATCAGCTCTCCTGAAAACTCCGTTACCCGAAAGACATACGTATACCAGTCGTGTCCTGGGGTGAATTCTGGAAAGGTGATGATTCCTTTCATCTCCATCTTTGTCGCCGTCAGTCCTGTTTCTTCAAAAATTTCACGAACGGCACATTCTTCCGGAGTCTCTGCTGCTTCGAGTTTGCCACCAACGCCAATGTATTTGCCCTCATGGACATCGTTTGGCTTTTTGTTGCGTAATAACAGTAAGAACTCTTTCCCATTATCGATATAACATATTGTCGCTAGCTTCGTCATCAGCTTTCCTCCTTGTGCCTTTCGTTGAAAGAGTTATAACTTCAATTCTTTACGGATATCTTCATAGTAGCGGTAATGGGGCACCGGATTGAGCCTTACGTCTCAACTCCTATCAAGCTTCAAACTGACTCTACGGGTTACAACCCTAGAGTCAGTAATTCACATTGGTTGCTA
>NZ_KV786429.1:74494-83651 GCF_001806915.1 Granulicatella sp. HMSC30F09
TCACATTGGTTGCTATTCCCCATTACTGCTACTATAGAATCCGTAAGAATTTCCGTTATTACTCTTTCACGAGAGCCTACAATTAAAATCTGCATGCTCTCATCTCTTAGTATTCGTATTCTGTCTCAGTTTCTTGCAGCAAACTGCCAACTCTCTACCTCTTTTGAGCACACTTGTTTATTTACCCAAGCAGAACTGACTGAACAATTGTGTTAACAGCTCGTCTTGAACCGTATCACCTGTGATTTCGCCCAAGAGATCCCAAGCGCGGGTAAAATCGATCTGGATTAAATCAACAGGCATGCCCATGTCGACCCCGTTCGCCACTTCTTGCAGCGCTTGTTCTGCCTTTTCAAGAAGCGCAATATGACGCGTGTTCGATAAGTACGTAGCGTCGCGCTCATTCATTTGCCCTTGGAAGAAGTAATCGGCAATCTTTTCTTCCAATTGGTCGATGCCTTCTTTCTTCAGCATTGACGTTGTGACAATTTCGCTGTCTGTCGCGAATTCTTTGACCTTGTCCATATCGATTTTTGTTGGTAAGTCTGTTTTGTTTAATAAAATAATGCATTTGAAATCTTTCGTTTGTTCTAATAAGCGGAGGTCTTCATCCATCAACTCTTCGCTTTGATTTAAAATTAAGAGTACGAAATCCGCTTCATTTAACGCTTTACGGCTTCGTTCCACCCCGATTCGTTCAACAACGTCATCCGTTTCACGAATTCCCGCCGTATCAATCAGTTGGAGTGGCACCCCACGAACATTCACGTACTCTTCAATCGTGTCACGAGTCGTTCCGGCGATATCCGTTACGATAGCTTTTTCCTCGCGTAATAACACGTTCAACAGACTCGATTTTCCTACGTTTGGACGTCCAACAATCGCTGTTTTCAAGCCGTCACGCAAAATTTTTCCTTGGCTGGCCGTGTTTAGCAATACGCAAATGCCTTGTGAGACTTGCTGTGTCTTCTCGCGCAACAGTTGCAAGGTCATCTCTTCCACATCATCATACTCTGGATAATCGATATTTACTTCGACTTGCGCTAATGTATTTAAGATTTCTTGTCGTAAATTCTGAATTAACTTCGAGAGTTCTCCGTCAAGTTGGCGCATCGCCATTTGCATCGATTTATCCGTTTTTGCACGAATCAAATCCATCACGGCTTCTGCTTGTGAGAGGTCGATTCGTCCATTCAAGAAGGCGCGTTTTGTAAACTCACCCGGCTCCGCAAGGCGTGCTCCCATACGAAGAACGAGTTGCAAGATGCGGTTAATCGCCACAATCCCACCGTGACAGTTAATTTCCACAACGTCCTCACGCGTAAAAGTCTTTGGCGCGCGAAGCACTGTCACCATCACTTCATCAATGACTTCATCGTTCTTTGGATCCACGATATGCCCATAATGAATCGTATGACTGGCTTGTTCATTTAATCGTTTCTCTTTTAATCGATACACTTCGTCGGCAATGCGAATTGCATCCTCTCCACTAATACGGACAATCCCGATCGCCCCTTCGCCAGGCGCCGTTGAAATCGCCGCAATCGTATCAAATTCTGTCTTCATACTGTCTCTCACTTTCGTTTTATTGCACAAAAAAAGTGCACACTCCACCCCTTCGTCCTCTAGGGTGGCTCGCACTTTGACTGCTAACCGATATTCTCAAAGAGATTATACACTATTTTATGTAGAATTCATAGACAGAAAGCCAATATTAGATTTTTTTCTGAGCGAGTTGTATTTTTATTTCTAAATTTTATACTCGTCATTGCACTCCTTTACAAAACAAGCTACAATCAAACTATGAATTTAAAGGAGGATTCCTATGACCGTAGAACATCCATTTAACAAAATCGTAGAAGGGATTGCAGTTTCTGATATTCGTCAATTCGACGCAGAAGTATCAACAATTCCTGGCATTATCAAATTAACTCTTGGAGAGCCAAATTTTGACACACCTGAACATATTAAAGAAGCGGCTATCCAAGCGATTAAAGACAATCATTCACACTACACACCAAACTCAGGGATTCCTGAATTACGACAAGCTGCGGCAGAATATTACAACAAGAAATTTAATTTTAATTACACAGGAGACCAAGTCATTACAACGATTGGGGCTACTGAAGGGATTAACGCCAGCTTACAAGCCATCTTAAACCCTGGCGACACAGTGATCGTGCCAACACCAGTCTTCCCGCTATATTTGCCGATTACATTGGTGAACCAAGGGAACTTCATTACAGTAGATACAAGTGAAGACGGCTTCGTGTTAACGGCTGACAAATTACGTGCAACCATCGAAGCAAACCCAGATAAAAACTTCAAAGCAGTTGTTCTTGTATACCCAAGTAACCCAACAGGCGTTACTTATTCTAAAGAACAATTGGAAGATTTAGCTGAAGTCATTAAAGAGCACCAACTATGGGCGTTGTGCGATGAAGTATATGCAGAATTAACATATGACAAGACTCACTACTCTCTTGCAAATATCTTACCGGACCAAACGATTGTCATCACTGGTTTATCAAAATCACACGCGATGACAGGATGGCGTATCGGATTCATCTTAGGACCAACACACTTCATGAACGAAGTCGTAAAAACACACCAATACATGGTGACTGCTCCAACAAGCTTTGCGCAATATGGAGCGCTTGCGGCGATGTTACACGGTCAAGATGACTGCGCGAAAATGATGGTTGAATATAGCGAGCGTCGTGACTACCTTGCTGTGGAATTGAAGAAACTTGGCTTCGAAGTCGCAAGTCCTGACGGTGCGTTCTACTTATTCGCGAAAATTCCTGCAAAATGCGGTACAGACTCATGGGCTTTCGTTCGTGACCTTGCTCCAAAAGCAAAAGTAGCGCTGATTCCAGGGGTATCTTTCGGACCTGGTGGCGAAAGCTATGTTCGTTTCAGTTACGCTGCTTCAATGGAAAACTTAAAAGAAGTTGTCACTCGTTTAACAACTTACTTAGCAAACATCTAACATTTGGAAGGCGAAAAAGACCATATATGGTCTTTTTTGCTTTACAGCTTTAAACGATATAGCTTATAAACTATATCGTTTTTATTTTTTATCTCAGAGGTAGAATAAACAATAAAAGAACTAAAATTATCATATATGATAATTTTAGTTCTTTTTCTTATTTCCAAATACTATCGATAAAAGTGTCGCGACCTGAAAGTCCGCGGTAACGTTTGTAATGTTCTGGATCCTTCTTGTAGAAATCTTGGTGATATTCTTCTGCAGGATAGAACGTACTTGCTGGTTCAATTTTTGTCACGATGTCTTTTTTGAATCGACCACTTGCTTGTAAGGCCGCTTTAGAAGCCTCCGCAATCTTCTTTTGTTCCTGCGAATGATAGAAAATCACCGGTCTATATGAATCTCCACGGTCCACGAATTGTCCCATTGCATCCGTTGGGTCCGTTTGTTGCCAGTAGACTTCTACTAGTTTTTCATAAGGGAATACTTCTGGGTCGAACGTGATTTGTACAGCCTCTGTATGTCCTGTTGTTCCGCTACAAACTTCCTTGTATGTTGGATTTTCTTTGTGGCCGCCTGTGTATCCTGAGATTACAGACTCAATTCCTGGTTGGCTATCAAATGGCTTCACCATGCACCAGAAACAACCTCCTGCAAATGTTGCAATTTCTTTTGCCATATGTGCTCCTCCTACTCTTGTTCCGGGTTCAATGAAACATCTTCCCCGAAAATTCTCATCTTAATAGCGACACCGGTTCTAGTTCCTGCTGTTCCACCAATTCCGGTTTCACGCAACTCTCGTGGCATTCTGACCCCGATACTGCGCATCGCTTCAATCGTTTCATCCGCTGGAATCACATTTGTGATCCCCGCAAGCGCCATATCCGCAGCAATCAACGCATTCCCTGCACCAATGGCATTTCGTTTCACGCAGGGCACTTCTACCAGTCCCGCTACAGGGTCACAAACAAGTCCTAATAAATTCCCAAGTGCTGTCGCAAATGCTTCTGAACTCTCTTGCGGTGTTCCTCCTGCCGCTTCAACGGCTGCAGCTGCGGCCATTGCACTGGCACTTCCAACTTCCGCTTGGCATCCGCCCATCGCTCCAGAAATCATTGCGTTATTGGCAACGACCATCCCAAAGGCTGCAGACGTAAAGAGAAAACGCACTTGTTGTTCATGGTTTAAGTTCATTGTATCTGCAATTGAAAACACAACTCCTGGCAAAGTTCCACTGGCTCCAGCGGTAGGTGTCGCACAGACCAAACCCATTGCGGCATTGACTTCATTTGTTCCTAGGGCATATTGTACACCCGCTAGGACACTATCGCCCGATAATGTCTTTCCACGTTCACGATATTTCTTCATCTTCAACGCATCGCCACCGGTTAGTCCCGTTGGAGAAAACACCCCTTCTCCTTCGACGCTTCGTTCAACGGCATTCTTCATCGTTTGTAAGTTTTTTTCCATTTTTTCCCAGATGTACTCTCGACTTTGCTGGGTCATAGCCATTTCCTGTTCAATCATGATTTCAGAAATGGGTTTCTTTTGTTCTGTTGCTAATGCTACCAATTCTTTAATGGTTGAAAACATTGCAAACTTCCTTCCTCATCATCTCATTACGCAAACAGATAAATCGTATGCGTTTGTCTTAATGTTTGTATTTGTTGTTTGAATTCTGGTGATAATAAATCCGCTAATTCATATCCAATCATTTGGCGATTTTCAGCCATTTCTACTCTTTGTTTCGAAATTGTTACCCCATGCTCTTGTAATAGTTGATATACTTTTGGCATTTCACCAAGAGATACCACTTCGAGCAATATTGGAAGCGGGCCTGTAAGCTCCATCTTAAAGCCATCGACCTCGATAACCTTCACTTCCACCGCTCCGCCACCAACAGAGGTCCCAATGAGGCGGATCGTACGTTTCTCGTCACTCAAGGTTAAATCTGCAGTATTGGCATGATTGACTGGACTCATTTCTTTGCGCTCGACAAACTCGATTTGAACTCCTTCGTCCTGGGCGATTTCAACCGCTCGAGGCACACGCTCATCATCTGTTGCAAAGCCTAAGATTCCACTAATAATCGCAAAATCTGTCCCATGTCCCTTATGGGTTTCAGCAAATGACTCATAATAGTCGCAACGCACATTCTTTGGCGTTCCACCGAATAATTGTCTCGCAAGAGCACCAATCGCAATCGCCCCCGCAGTATGTGAAGAAGAAGGGCCCACCATAATCGGACCAATAATATCAAAACAACTCTTATAATTTTGTACTTTATTACTTTCCATGTCGGCGCTCCTTTCTTTGCTTTACTATCGTATCAGTATCCGCCTGTAATGTAAATTATTTTTGGCCGGCAACCCTTATAGCATAAGCATCTAACAATATTCGACTAATCACTTGTAGTGGCAAGCGCGAACGAACTTCATAATCTGGGAAGTACGAGCTTTCTGATTTATATCCAACAAAAGTAATATCACTTAATTTTGCTAGAGGACTCGCACCATTAGCGGTTACTAAAACGATAGGAACTTCATTTTGTTGACACACTTTGGCCGCTTCGACTAATTCTTCTGTATGTCCATTCAGAGATATAATAATCGCCACATCTTGCGCATTTAATCGATGGCTAATCGTCTTTATAATATTGGGGTCTACATATTGTTCGCACGTTCGCTCTAATAGATGAAACTTTATCTCCATTTCACTGGCAATCATTTCACTCAGCCCCCGAGAGAATAAGTAGACGCGTTGTGCCCCAAAAATTGCTTGAACAGCATCTTCTATTGCTCTGCTATCCAATTGCTCAATCGTTCGTCGGACCTCTTGCTCATTTTTTACTACAACGGCTTGAATCTTTTGATCCACAACCTCTAAACTTTTGAAAGTTGATAAATTTTCATTTGCAAATCGATATTGCTTCTTCAAATCATGTTTAAAACTCGTAAAGCCATCATACCCGAGCTTTTTCATCGTTCTCACAATGGACGCAGTTGAAACATTTGCTCGTTCGCTTAACTTTACAATTGAAATAGAAGGCATCTCTTCTATATGTTCTTCAATATAGGCAAGTAGATATTTTTCAGTGTTTGTTAAGCCTTTCGTGTTGAACATGTGAACCCCTCCATTTTGTAAAGTTTTACAAATGTTAACCTCATTTTAGAAAACATTTACAGTATGCTGTATGTAATAATAAGTATAACAAAAAATCATAATGGGAGGTGAAATGATGATTTATACTTGTACGATGAATCTAGCCATCGATTTGTTTATTAAAACCTTGCAAATGTTGCCTTCTGAAGTGAACCGAACGCAAGAGGCCGTTTACATCCCAAACGGGAAAGGAGTAAATGTCAGCTTTATTCTAAAAAAACTTGGGATGAACAACACAGCATTAGGTTTTAAAGCAGGTTTTACTGGTCAATTCATCGAAGACGAGCTCCATAAGGAAGGCATCCAAACACAGTTCGTTAATGTAGACGGAATCACTCGAATCAATGTATTTACTCAAGTAGTATCAACGAGTGAAGAGTTTAAACTCGTAAATCAAGGTCCTAGCGTAAGCCAACCCCAAGAAGAAACACTACTCAAAATAATAGAGAATATGAATACAGAGGACTTTTTATTTGTATCTGGTAGTCATCCGGAAGGCATTACCTATACGACTTATGAAAAAATTGCAAAAGCCGCTCAACTTAGAAGGTTTAAGTTAATCCTTGATACTTCTGCTGACTTTGTACCCGACCTTTTAAAATACCGCCCCTATCTTATCAAACCCAACGATGAAGAATTGGCTGAGTGGTTTGGTTTGATAAATCCAAGCCTTGAAGAAATTAAAGACTGTGGTCAAAAACTACTCGAAAAAGGCGCTGAAAATGTATTAGTTTCCTTAGGCGAAAAGGGAGCAATTCTATTCACGCCAACAGAAACAATCCATGTAACAGCTCCAAAAGGAGAAGTGGTAAATACTGCCTGTGCCGGCGATACTCTTTTAGCTACATTTGTCGGAAGCCAATTATTAGGTTTATCAGATGAACAAGCTTTAATCAAAGCTGTGGCTGCAGGTAGTTCAACAGCATTTAGACCTGGATTGACAGATTTTTCAGACGTTCCTACATTAATGCAACAAATCAAACGCATTTCATAGCACACAAAGGAGGAAAAACAATGACAAAATATGATATTATCGCTGCCACTGGGTGTCCGACAGGGATTGCACACACTTATATGGCACAAGAAGCTCTTGAACAGGCTGCTAAAAAAGCAGGAGTAACGATTAAAGTTGAAACACACGGTCAAATCGGCGTTGAGAATGAACTCACTCCTGAAGAAATCGCAAATGCAAAAGCCGTCATTATTGCTGCTGACAAGGACGTTCAAGCACAACGTTTCGTCAACAAAAAAATTATCGACGTTTCAGTAGGACAAGGAATTAAAAATGCCGATGAATTAGTGGCACAAGCTCTTCGCGGAGAAGGCGTTGTGAAATACCACTCTGACGATGCAGTTGTTGAAGCTTCAGAAGCTCCCCAATCTTCTAACGTTGGTAAGAGCTCTATTGGTCGTGAAATCTACAAACATTTGATGAATGGTGTTTCACATATGCTTCCATTCGTCGTTGGTGGTGGGGTGCTCATCGCGATTTCATTTGCGGTATTCGGAATATACTCATTCGATCCAAATCATGAAACTTACAATGCCTTTTCTGCACAATTAAAAGAAATCGGTGGCTTAGCAATGGGCTTGATGACCCCCGTTCTAGCAGCCTACATCGCACAAAGTATCGGAAATCGCCCTGCTTTAGTCAGTGGTTTTGTTGCCGGTTTAATGGCAAGTAACGGTGGCGCAGGATTCCTCGGTGGTATCGTTGGTGGTTTCTTCGCAGGTTACTTAGTCGTTCTTTTAGAAAAATTATTTAAAGCATTACCAAAAGCATTGGACGGTTTAAAAGCTATTTTCTTATATCCACTATTGGGTGTTTTAATCACCGGACTATTTATGAGTGTTATTGTTAGTCCAATGGCAGGTATTAACCAATCACTAATGGAGTTCTTAAAGGGATTCCAAGATTCAAATCCTATTCTTCTTGGTCTTGTAATTGGATGTATGTGTGCCTTTGATATGGGTGGCCCAGTGAACAAGGCTGCATACGTTACAGGTACCGTTCTTCTTGGTGAAGGAAATACAGCATTCATGGCTGGGGTTTCTGCAGCATGTATTGCTCCTCCACTAATCACAACCGTTGCCGTATTATTATTCAAAAATCGTTTTGACACAAACGAACGTAATGCTGGTTTAGTTAACTTCATCTTAGGTTCAACACACATTACTGAAGGAGCAATTCCTTTCGTAGCAAAAGATCCCCTTCGCGCAATGCCTTCAATGATGTTAGGTTCTTCAATCGCCGCAATTTTAACTTACCTTTTCGGCGTACAAGTCCCTGCTCCTCACGGTGGATTCCTAGTATTACCAGTTGTCACACATCCATTCTTATGGGTATTAGCGATTGCAATTGGTTCTGTTATCGGCGGTGTTGTTCTTGGAGCCACTCGTAAACCACTTTCCGAATAATAGGCAGTCGTTTTAAAAACTTAGGAGGTTTGAAATGTTAATTAGTAAAGAAGCCATTTTCTTAAATGAAAATCTTACTTCTCAAGAAGAAGTCTTTCACTTCATTGCACAAAAAGCGGTAGCACTAGGCGTTTCAGCAGACGAAAATGCCGTGTACAACGGACTTGTAGAACGTGAACAACAAGGAACAACAGGAATGATGGACGGATTCGCGATTCCACATGCAAAATCAAGTGCTATCACGACTCCAAAAATCGTGATTGTACGACTTAATGAAGGAATCGATTGGAATAGTATGGATGGGAAGCCTACTTTATTCATCTTTAGTCTACTAATTCCTGATGGAGAAGCTGGAACAACCCATCTGAAACTACTAGCAACCGTAGCTCGGATGTTAATGAAAGCTAATGTGAAAGAAGCTTTATTAAGCGCTAAAACTGCTGAACAACTTGAAGAGGTATTAAATAGTCATTTAGGAGCTTAGTCTCCAATAATATGGGAGAGAATAACGATGATTATTCTCTCTTTTTTACTCCTTTCCCAAAATTCACTTTGATATGCTCCCTCTAAAGTAGACACTTAAAA
>NZ_KV786430.1:0-35047 GCF_001806915.1 Granulicatella sp. HMSC30F09
TACTCCCATTTTGAACTTTAAAGGTGAGAGACGACAGGCTCGAACCGGTCCCCTTTTACAGCTACTATAGAAGAATCTGCAAGGAATCGCAGTAATCACAAGCCTTAGGCTTGTATTTTTTATTTTTTAATATTGTGTCTATGCAAACAGGAACAGGGGCTTTTTTGTAAACAAGCCCCTGTTCCTAGTTAAGTTTTATTACCGTTTCATCGATTTTGAGTACGGACGATTGTAATCCCATAGCAAGAGAAGTAATCCAGCAAGACCAACTAACATTGTAGCCACGCCTTCTTTTCCAACCATCTGATGCCCCAAAATAACTACATAAAAGAATACCAACATCAATACGAAGCGGATCCAATTTTTTACTTTAGGATTCATGATATCTTCTCCCATCTAATTTCACTTGGCTCAAGTTCCACTGTTCTAGATACTCCTTCACCATCATAAACAAGTGTCGATTGTGCTTCATTCGTATTATTCACAATCGCATACACTCCTTTTTCAGGATAAGCATGTACTTCGACTAATGGATTACTTGCATACCATTTTGTTAATTCACTTTCTTTATTAGCTGCGTAGAATAACGCACGCATTAATAATCTTGTATTTTCTGGTGTATATGGAAGTCCTGCGATATAAACCCCACGACCTTTTCCGTAAGGGTTCGCTGCAAGATGGATTTCCCCGAATTCTTTTCCTTCCGCATTGGCTGGAAGAACGATTCCTTCTTCAACGCCACCAGCGCTGACTTTCGGATTGCTAAATTCAAGTACTTCAGTTGCACTCGTTAAGCCATACACGTTTTTAATATTTTCCCCAAAGTCAATCTTATGAACATCTTCAATATCTTCGATAATAAAGTGCTCTTTCAATTCTTTAGTAAAATATTTATCTGTTGAAAGACTATATCCCATTTCTCTTTCAACGCCCAAAATATCTCCAAGTTGGAAGAATCTTCCTTGGTGATGAACGGCTGTTGGTTCCCCAACCCCGATAAATCCTCCACCATTATACACGAATTCACGAATCCGTGTAATGAGTGTCTCATTCTTCCAAACCTCTCCACCGCTAAATGAAGTTCCGGCATCCCCCGCGTTGATGATGACATCGACACCTTCTGGAACTCCATCATGAATGATATCGTCAAAGCTGATGAAGCTTACGTCCACACTAGCTCCACTTAATGCTTCCATAATTCCAAGGTAAGAATAGATTTGTTTATATGGAAGTTCATGCGCTACCATGTGTGATTGCCATGTTCTTAAGCGTCCCCACGCGTTTAAGATAGCAACTTTCAAACCAGTATATGGTTTTGTATGTTTAACGATATCGTAGATTTCTCTAAATTCATCTGTTACATGTTCAATGTAGTCGACAAATTTAGGGAATTTGTATGCAAGACTTAAATAACCACCGTATCCGATACGGTCTACAGGGTTACGCATAATCGCACGTCTTGCGGATAACCAGTTTTTATTGGCTTCAATCGTAGGATCATTTCCTTCACGGAATACATCTGGGAAGAAGTATGGTAAGAATCTTCCTTCTGTATATTTTACGTGTGGAATATCTGAAATCATACGAAGAGTTGCTCCGCCGCCGACAGAACCAACCACTGCATCTAATCCGATTTGTTCGAAGTATGGTCCATATGGTTCAGTTCCAATCCAGTTATCTCCTAAGAACATCATCGCTTCTTTACCAGCATCGTGTACTTCGTCGACTAGTTTTTTGGCTTCTCTGGCAACAAATGCTTGAATGAAGTCGATATAGTCTAAGTACGCTTTACTTGGTGTACGGAATGTTGAGTTGTAATACCCTTCATCCACAATATCTTCGGCTCTTAAGCGATAGCCTTTTTCCTTGGCAAAAGCTTCTAGCGCTGCGACTGAAACGCTAGCACCATATCCGAACCAGTCCACAAATTTTTCTTTTCCTAAGTTGTTGAAAATCAATGTGAAATGATAGAAGAACGTTGTGAAACGAACTACATCTGTATCCGGATTCTCTTTTAGCCATTGTTTTAAATAATCATGCATGAATTGATTTGAATGCGGTCCACGTACATCAAATGGAATATCATGAGGAACATCTCCCCAGTTATTCGTAATATGATTGTACATTTGTGTTGGATCCCAAATCGCATACACTAAGAACGACACGGTATATTCATGGAAAGGCTTTGTCCCTTGAATCGTAACCGTATTATTTTCTTGGTTAATCGACCAACGTTCTACCGGAACAACTTCTCCTGTTGTACGGTCAATGACTTCCCAATATTTTTTTGGATCATGCACATAATCTGGTTGAACTTGATCTTCAAAGTACCCTTCCATAAATGGAATCGTTAATGTTTCTTCTGTTGCTAACCAAAATTTAGACATTACGAAGATTTGTTGGCACTCTTCCATATAATCTTTAATAAAATCATTGTGATTTCGTGCTACAAAATACGTCGTATAAATTTTTGCATCTAATTGTTTGGTTGCCTCATCAAGCTTTGTCCCGTCACTATCACGAATGGCATCGGCACCCCAACGCTCGAGTAATTCTTTTGTTTGCTCTAAAAAATTAGATTCACTTGGTAGGGTTAAACGCCCTTTTGTTTTACCCATATACTCTCCTCCTGCGATGACGACTACTCTTTCGAGCCTCCCAATGTCATCCCTTGTGTTAATTTATTTTGAACTAAAATATATAAAATCAATGTTGGTAACATTACGATTACCATCCCTGCGTACATTTGACCATATTCCGCCGCACCACGTTGTGCTTGAAGTAAGTTCTTAAGTCCTACAGGAAGTGTTTGATTTTTACCTGGCATCAATGTCAAAGCAATAATGTATTCATTCCAGAAAGATAGGAAGTTAAACAAAATTACTGTGATAATACTTGGTCGTGCCATTGGTGTCATTACACGAAGCATTGTTGTGAAATATCCTGCACCGTCGATCGATGCTGCTTCTTCAAAGGTTGTCGGTAATGTTTTGAAGAAATTCGATAATAAATAAATCGTGAATGGCAATGATGTTGCTGCATAGACAACAGCTAAGACAAAAATATTATTTAGGAAGAAGCCGTTAATTCCAAGTCCTTTTAATCCTTTATCCCAGTCGAGTAACATTAAGAAGATTGGCACCACAATGTAGTTTACATTGATGAATAATCCACCTTTTAACAATGAATTCACGAATCGACTTCCTGGGAATTTATAACGAGCTAATACATAAGAAGATGGAATCGCCACTACTACTAAAATAACCAATGCTAAAGCCGTAACAATAACGGAATTGAGCAAGTAATCTCCCATTTTCGCCTTATTCCAAGCATCTAAAAAGTTTTGCCAGTAGAAACCTTCTGGCAAGGTCCATGGCGAACCATAAAATTCTCTATTTTCTTTAATAGAAGCTAAGAAGACCCATCCGACAGGTACAATAATACTAATCGCTAATGTAATTAGCGCAACATAGATGAAAGCCTTATAAAGCTTTTCAAATGAACGTGTTTGTCCTTTCATGATCTCCCCTCCTAGTATTCAAGAATATCGCGTTTCGTAATGTGACTTACGATACCGGATAATCCAAATGAGAATATAAAGACAACTACCCCGATAGCCATACCGTATCCGTATGAAGAGTTTGTATAAGCTTGTTTGAACATGTAGCTTAAGAACACTTCCGTAGATCCGTCTGGTCCACCGTCTGTCAAGATTTGTACAAGTAAGAAACTTAAGTTAATCGTACTAATAATGAAGAATGTTAATGTTGTACGAATACTGTTCCAAATTAATGGCAATGTAACGTTAAAGAATTTTCCAATTTTTCCTGCCCCATCAAGGTCTGCAGCTTCATATAAGCTAGCTGGAATATTCGCCATCCCTGCCATGTACATTACCATGTAATACCCAATCGCTTGCCAAATGAGTGCGAAAGCTAATGAATAAATGACAATACTTTGATCTCCAAGCCATAATCGATTCCATGCTTCTGGTAAAATTGCATTTAATAGACCTGCTTTTGGATCGTATACTGCTGATAAAATCCCTGCAATAACTACGATTGATAAAATATTAGGAATATAGAAAATGATTCTAAACAAATTATTTCCACGAATCTTTTCTGTTGAAAGAATCGCTGCAAAAACAACTGCTAATACAACTGTAAAGATCGTTACAACTACAATGAGTAAGATTGTATTTTGCATTGTTCTAAAGAAGTTTTCATCCATCCATAAAATTTTAAAATTATCTAAACCAACAAATTCCTTATTATTTGAAAATCCGCCCCATCTAAAAAGTGACATACGGAATACTTCAATTGTTGGATAAATCATGAACGTAAAAAATAAAATTAGTGCAGGTAATAAACACACGAGAATAAATAAATTTCTCTCTCTTTTTCTACGATTTTTCATCGTTCTGCCCTCTTTCCAACCATTTTTAGATAAAATGAGAGTGGGTGGAAGGAATTTTCACCCTTGAAAATTGCTTCGCATCCCACTCCTATTTAATTCTTTCTATCGAATTATTGAACTGCTGCTTTTAACTTTTGGCTAACTTCTTCAACAGATTTTTGCCATTCAGCAATTGTTTTTTGACCAGATGCTACAGAGTCAATTTGTCCATATAATGTATCCTTCATGCTTACACCTTCAACTGGTTTAGTAGCTACGAAGTTACCATTAATAACACCATCTACTTCATCTACAACTTTATATAATGCTTTCAATTCTTCTGGTAATTTTGCTGTTACACCTTGAATTGGTTGTGCTGCATTGTATTTAGCAAAGATTTCAGCTGCTTTATCTGAGTACAAGAATGATAAGAATTCTTTAGCTGCTGCTTGATTCTTAGATTCTTTTGGAACCCAAATGTGTTCGAAGAATGAGTAAACGTAACGTTTGCCACCTTTTTCGATTGCTGGAGCAGCAGTCATAGCCCATTTGAAGCCTTCAGCTCTAGGAGCTTTTGCCATTTCACCAACTACCCAAGTACCGTTAGGCATGAATAATGCTTTGTTGTCTAAGATTAATTGTTGGTTCTTAGTGAAGCTTTGTTTATTTGCATTTGCAACTGTTGAAGGTTCAACATTTGATAATAATGTTCCCATTGCTTCAAAAGCTTTAGTAGCTTCTGGAGAAGTGAATACACCAGTTTCATATTTCATTGCTTTGTTGAATAAATCAACACCACCAGCGTTTGCTAATAATGCTGGGAAGAAGCTATCTAAGTATCCTGTAGTTGGATAAGTGAATAGTGAAATGTTTTCTTTCTTAGCTTTTTCAGCTAATTCTTTCATACCAGCAACATCTTTTGGAACTTCCCAACCTTTAGATTTGAATAATCCTTCGTTGTAGAATAATCCTGTTGGAGCGTAGAACATTGGTGCTAAGTAGTGTTTTCCATCTCCATAAGGGTCAGTTACTGTAGATCCTAATACATTGTTTAATAATTTTTCAGAAACTTTTTTATCTTCGCCATATACTTTCATGTCGAATAAGTCTGTTAAATCAGCTAATGCTTTATCTTTAATTAAAGTTTCTGGTAATGCTTGTTTACGTCCTAATGCAAGCATTACGATATCTGGATAATCTCCTGCTTTCATTTGAGGCGTGATTTTATCTTCAATTTCTTTATCTTGAGTCAATTCCACTTTTACATTTGGATTTGCTTCTTCATAAGCTTTGATGATTGCTGGCCACATTTCTGAACCATAACCACTTTCTAAAGCTGCTAATTTAAGAGTTGTTTTCTCTTTACTTTCTGCTTTAGTTGTTGAATCCGCCTTACTAGTGTTATTGCTGTTATTTCCGCAAGCTGCTAAAGTTACACTTGCTAATAACGCTGCACTTGATAGTAATACTTTCTTTTTCATGTTGTCTCCCCCTAGTTTCTATTACTTTTTAAGACATCTTCAGTTTACTATGGAAAAACCGCTTTCACAATAACTATTTTGCTTTCGACTTGTACTATTTTGCTGTCTTAGAAAACGATACCATCAAATTTTTCATTTTTCTTTTTGTTTATAAAAAATTAAATCCTATTTACAAGAGGACTCCTCCTGCAAATAGGATATGCTTTCTTATTTAATGGGAAGCAATTTTTTCAAAATCACCATTGTCTGGTCCATAATCACTCCACTAATTACTAGTGAAACAACTGGTCCAATCGTTGGCCATTGTCCCATAATAGCTGCGATAATCACACAACTAGCATCAATTAAGAATTTGTTTCGTGGTATAGATGTTTTGAATTTTTCGTGCAGGGCAAGGGTTGCGGCGATATAAGGTCCAACCCCAAGTTCTGCTAAGGCATAGACGGCACATCCTATGGCAATTAACGCAATCCCTACAACCATCGCAATTATTTTTATGGTAATATCCATTTCCGCAATAGCGCTAAAGTCAAACAGATTAATAAAGAAGCTCTGCAAGAACATCCCCACAACTGTTCCAAATCCAATATACCTCCAGTTGATACTAAATGTAATTCCAAGAAATACAAGAGAGACTATAATGTTCGCCGTTCCCATATCTACCCCAAAGGTGCGATTTAATCCTTCCCAAACAAGAACGACAACGTCAGCTCCTAATGTACTCGAACCAGCCATCTTTGCGCCTAGCCCGATTAAAAAACAGGAAATGACTAATAAAACTAATCGAAGTCCTAATTTATCTTTTTTCAATCTCATTCTCCTTATTTGGACCAGTTTTCTGGACTCCACATCCGCCCATCTAACTCTCCATGTGCTTGTTCAATTCGTTTTGCTTGTTCTAAAAGAAGAGTTTTTGCAGCCACAAGCAAAGCGCGTTCTTTATATTCTTTTTCTTCCGCAATCCATGCATCAAGTAACCTGATCTTCTCAATAATCTCCATATTGACTCTCCTCCCAATCACTCAGATGCATTTCGAGTTCCAGTCTTTCATCCTGATTCTCTTTGATCCACTCTGCGATTTGTTCCCACTCGGCACCTTTCATTGATTGTGCGCGTTCGATAAACCAATCTTCTGTATTTTTTAATGTCCCGTGGTGTTCTTTCGTCACGTATTGTAAATATTCCACAAGTAACGTTTGTTTCGCCTCTTCCGTCTTATAATCAAATTGATGGACTTCAAAAATCGGTAAATACTTCCAGCCCATTGCATTTGCTAACGCTTGAAATGGACGCATGAGTTCAGAAAGCGTGAATTGCTCTTTTCCTCCTGCGCGGAAGGCTTCTTCTTTCACACCTAGTGTAACCACGATTCCGAGTTCCTTAATTTGCTTTGCAAAGCGTGCACTCTTACTCATCACCGTATCAATCCATTCCTTCATGGCAGCAGGTGCTTGGTACCAATACATTGGGAATTGAAGAATGAGTCTCTTGGCTTCACTTTCTAACAGTGCTTTTTCTTCAGTCGCTCTTGTAAAATGAGGCTTTCTCTCACTCCATACTTCGTCTAAATGGCGAATCATTACAGTTTCTTCCCCTTTTAAAGTTGCGAGGAAAAACTGTTGGCTCGATGAGGTTTGAATCGTTGGATGGCTAATGACCACCATTGTTTTCATATTACGCGTTTCCTTTCTGTGAAAGAACTTCTAAAAGTGCATTCGTATTGTCCACAAAATACTGAATCGCAAACGGTAGCGCTGCATCATCGACTAAGAACGCTGGGTGATGCCATTCGTGCGGGCAACCCGTTCCAATAAAGACAAAACATCCTGGAACGTGTTCCATATAATTGGCGAAATCTTCTGCTCCTAAAGTCACTTCCGGTGTCACCACTGTCGCAAATTTCTCCGTCACACTTTTAACGACTTTTGTGACTGCGGCATCATTATGCACGACTGGCGGTGTTAAAATCCATTCAATACTTCCTTTTTGCCCGTAAACATCGGCCGTTTGAACAATCATCTTTTCGAATTGCTGCGTCATTTGAAGTTCCACTTCTTTGTTAAACGTACGAATCGTTCCTTCAAAAAATACTTTCTCTGGAATCACATTCCATGTATTCCCTGCTTCGATATGCGATACGCTTAATACCACTGGTTCAAGAGGAGAAGTATGACGAGCAACGATCGCTTGAGCGTTAGCAATCACTTGGCAAGCCGTAACGATGGGGTCGTTGCCATTATGTGGTGCTGCAGCGTGCGTTCCTACTCCTGTAATTTCGGCTTTAAACTGGCCGACTGCTGCCATCAGAGGTCCTTCCTTCACACCAATCGTTCCAACTGGAAGTTCTGGCTTATTATGGAATCCAATAATCGCATCCACTCCATCAAGCACACCTTCAGAAATCAATGCGCGTGCTCCACGGTTACTTTCTTCGGCTGGTTGGAAAATAAAACGAACTTTCCCTTGTAATTTGTCTTCTTGAGCCTTTAATACTTGAACGGCTCCCAGCAAGCTAGCGGTATGAAAATCATGTCCACACGCATGCATCGCTCCTTCATTTTTCGAAGCGTAGTCTAATCCTGTTTGTTCCACAATCGGTAGCGCATCGATGTCGGCACGTAAGGCTAATGTTGGTCCCTCACCGTTTCCGATTTCTGCGACGACTCCTGTTTTAGACTTTAAATCCCAGCATGTAAGTCCCATTGCTTCTAGGGCTTCGCGGATATAGCGCGTTGTCTCTACTTCCGTTCCGGATACTTCTGGATACATATGTAAATGACGGCGGTGCATTGTTGCACGTTCAATAACTTCTTTGGTAATCATACGTTCTCTCCTCAATCAGTTTCCTACACATTGTAACAAACTAAGAGGCGTAATGCACCATGAATTCCCTTGAAAAACAATAAAAAAATAAAGTTGACCGCTACGAAAGAAAAGACACTGTTTCAAAGGAAACAGCGTCTTGTATCTTCTATAAATTATCCTTTTTGTAGGGCGACCATTTCGGCATATTGACCTTGCAGTTGAAGCAATTCATCATGCGTTCCGCGTTCTACAATTTCTCCTTTATCCAACACAAAAATTTGGTCAGCATGAGCAATCGTAGAAAGTCGGTGAGCAATCATAAACGTTGTACGCCCTTCTTTTACGACATTAATTGCATTCTGAATAATTTCTTCCGTCTCGGTATCGATATGCGAAGTTGCCTCGTCTAAAATTAAGATTTTTGGATCAAATACGATCGCACGAGCAAATGAAATCAGTTGGCGTTCCCCGGAAGAGAAATCCATTCCTTTTTCTTTCACCTCGTAGTTAAGTCCCTTGTCACTCTTTGTGAGTAGATGGCCTCCGCCTACTTTAATGAGCGCCTCTTTAATCGTCTCAGGCTGAATCGATTCGTTATTAAGACCTACATTTGAAGCAATCGTTCCTGTAAAGAGGTACGGATCTTGAAGAACGATTCCCATCTCGCTTCGCACACTACGTCTATTAAAATCACGCGTGTTTTTCCCATCAAGCAAAATCGCTCCACTCGTTGGGTCGTAGAAGCGAAACAGTAAGTTCATAATGGATGATTTCCCTGAACCAGTATGTCCGACAAAAGCAACTGTCTGTCCAGGTTCTACCGTGAAATTCAAGTGCTTCAACACAGGAACTCCCGCTGTGTACTCAAAACTCACATCTTTGAATTCGATACGTCCTTCACTAAACGTGAAAAGCTCTTCTCCTGAATCCTCGCTTGGTGTATCCATCAATTCAAACACACGGTCACCGGCAGCCATTGATTGTTGGAAGCCAGACACAACATTCATAAAAGTTTGAATCGGCTCATAGATTCGATTAATGTAATCAATAAATGCATATAAAAGACCTGCTGAAATCCCGAGTGTTCCACCGATAAACTGCATACTGAAATAATAGATAACTCCAAAATGAGTAATGTTTCGAAGCATGCCGACAAGACTCCACGAGAAGTACGACTCAAGAATTAATTCCTTACGACCAATTTCTAGCCAAGAAGTTGCAGTTGCTTCATATTCTGAAACAATTTTTTCTTCCTGTTGAAATGCTTGAACGATGCCTGCTCCTTGAATGCTTTCGTTTAATTGTCCACTCAACTGACTATAGAGTTCACGATTTTCGGAATAGTATTTTTTCTGTTTCGTAGCAACAGTTCTCTGCCATAAAATCATTACAGGAACTAGGAATAATAATACGAGTCCTAGTGTTGCATTTAATAAGAAAATGGTTATATAAACACCTACCAACATCACAATCGTACTGAAAAGCGTCGAAATCCAACTCACGTAGAAGTTTGCACGCACTGATTCTGTATCACTCGTAATTCTAGAAACCACTTTCCCAGCTGGTAAATGGTCGAAATACGATACCGGCAAGCTTTGTACATGCTCGAACACTTCGTCACGAATGCGTTTTGCAATACGGTTTGAGAGAGTCTTCATATATACACGGTTTAAATAGGCCCCAGCAACTCCCACTAAGTTCACTGTCACGTAAATACCAATCCATATAAGTAGGCCACCTGCTTTGAAATCATGCGCCTGCCCCATCGGAGTAATCACATTATCGATAATGTGTTTCGCAACGAGTGGGCCTGTTAAGGTTGCTCCTGTTGAGAGTAACAGGCAGAAGAGTCCAATCAGAACTCCTTTTTTCTCATAACGGAGGTAGCTTAATAATCGCTTCATCGTTCTCATTCGATTTCCTCCTCCATTTCTTGTGTGAGGTACTGTTCATAGTACCATCCTCGTTGTTCGAGCAGCTCCTCGTGGGTACCCCTCTCACTAATACGTCCTTCATTCATCACAATAATTTCATCCGCATGACGAATTGCAGAAAGTCTGTGCGCAGAAATGATATTCATACAACCTCCGCGTTCTTGTTGCAAGTGCGAGATAATTTCCCTTTCCGTTTTCGCATCAACTGCAGATAACGCATCATCCAATATTAAACATTCACGGTTGCGTAAGAAAGCACGCGCAATCGATAATCGTTGTTTTTGCCCTCCACTGAGCGATACCCCTTTTTCTCCGACCATCGTATCGAGCTCGTCTGGCATTCGTTTCACGTCTCCTTCAAAAGAGGCTAGCGTCAACGCTTCCCAAATTTCATCATCCGTTGCATCCTCTTTTCCGAATAACATATTCTCACGAATCGTGCGTGAGAAAAGTGTATGCTCTTGTGGTACATAGGCCAAATGCCCTGCCACCGTTTGACTATCGTAATCAATCAACGGTTCTGCGTTAATAAAGAGCTTTTCTCCTTTGTAGGGGAATTGGTGTAATAATTGCATCAAGAGCGTTGTTTTTCCAGAACCTGTTTTCCCCACGATTCCAAGAGTCTCGCCTTTTTTCAAAGTAAGATTAATTCCTTTTAATAAGGACGCCTCTTCTCCTGGATACGTAAAATGGAAGTCTTTAAACTCTATCGATTCAATCGTCTCGAGCGCTTTTGTTCCACCACGTTCGATGTCATCGTCATATCTTAATATTTCATTAATACGCTCGGTTGCCACTTTTCCGCGTTTGTAGTTCGTGATAATATCGCCAATCATAAACATCGGCCACATAATAGCCCCCATATACACTTGAAAGGCAATGACATCCCCGACGAGAATAGTCCCAGTCGATACTAAGTATCCACCGTAAAAAAGCGCAATTGTAAAGCTGATCATCATAAATAATTGTGCCAATGGAATAAAGCGAGATTCAATTTCTGACACAATGATATTTTGTTTCATAGCCTTTTTCGTTTTCGCACGAAACTCATCCATCATCGCATCTTCTTGCCCGTAAGCTCGAATGACGTAGGTACCGTCAATCATCTCCAGTACTTCATTATTTAATTGCGAAACTGCATTTTGTGCCTTGTTGTACTCTTCTTCGAGATCAAATCCCCATTTATACACGAGATATGAAAGGATTGGAAGTGGTAAAACCGCAACGATAGTCAGTGGCAACGAAATCGTTGTGACCATCATATAAATCGATACCGTCACCATCAATGTTGAGTTCATGAGTGCAAACATTCCGAACCCCATCATATCGCCAATCGTCATCACATCTTCACTGCTACGGGTAATAATGTCCCCCGTTCTAAAATGCGCATAAAACGGAATTTTCTTCATCAAATTATTCCGCAATAATTTCACACGCAATTCTTTTTGCATTTCATAATAGCCCATAAAAATCAAATTTGTCCAAATACTCTCCGTAATATAGGCCACGAGAATAATCCCTACTAAAATCACAAGTTGCGTCCAGAGCCAATCGCCGTTCAGTTCATTCGCGACGATTTTATCGACTACTTGTCCCACAATTCTAGCGGGATAAACCGAAGCGATACTACTTCCAATCATTAATACAAAACTAACAAGATAGCGCATCGGATGTTTTTTTATAAAGCCTATCACTAATTTTATTAAATCGTTCATCGTTTTCCTCCATCAAAAAAAGCCGTTACCTTCCCCATGCATGGAAAAAGTAACAGCTTCACTCCTAATCTCATCTAAAAAATGCGCTATAACTGAATCACTTGAATTGGAAGGTCTATCATTCTATTCACTCGTTTTACTACTAAGTTGTTCATTGATTTCTCCTCCAATCTCTCAAAATTTTATGTTACATTTGAAATTATACCTTAAATCGCTGTCATGTCAATACCTTTCGAAGATTTTCACAATCGAATTCATTGATAATGGTTCTCAATACGGTTACAATAGAACCATTACAAACTAGAAAAGGATGAAAGAACTACAATATGGCAAAAGATATTCGCGTTTTACTTTATTATAAATACGTTCCAATCGAGAATGCAGAACAATTCGCTGCAGATCATTTAGCATTCTGCAAATCAATCGGATTAAAAGGACGTATCCTTGTCGCTGACGAAGGAATCAACGGAACTGTATCTGGTGATTATGAAACCACTCAAAAATATATGGACTATGTACACTCTCTTCCTGGCATGGAAGACTTATGGTTTAAAATCGACGAAGAAAACGAGCAAGCCTTCAAGAAGATGTTCGTTCGTTACAAAAAAGAAATCGTACACCTTGGTTTAGAGGACAACGACTTCGATAACGATATTAACCCATTAGAAACAACAGGTGCTTACCTTTCTCCAAAAGAATTCAAGGAAGCTCTTTTAGACGAAAACACTGTTGTACTAGACACTCGTAACGACTACGAATACGACCTAGGTCACTTCCGCGGTGCAATCCGTCCTGACATTCGCAACTTCCGTGAATTACCACAATGGGTTCGCGATAACAAAGAGAAATTCATGGACAAACGTGTCGTTGTTTACTGTACAGGTGGCGTTCGCTGTGAGAAATTCTCTGGCTGGATGGTTCGTGAAGGCTACAAAGATGTTGGTCAATTACACGGTGGTATCGCAACTTACGGAAAAGACCCAGAAGTTCAAGGCGAATTATGGGATGGAAAAATGTACGTATTCGATGAGCGTATCGCTGTTGACATCAACCACGTAGACCCAGTGGTTATCGGGAAAGACTGGTTCGATGGTACACCTTGCGAACGTTACGTAAACTGTGGTAACCCAGAATGTAACCGTCGTATCTTAGCTTCTGAAGAAAACGAAGACAAATACTTACGTGGTTGCTGCCATGAATGCCGTGTTCACCCACGCAACCGCTACGTACAAGAGCACAACCTATCACTAGAAGAAGTCGTAGCGCGCTTAGAAGCTATTGGCGAAGAACTAGATACAGTGAAAGCTTAATTTGATGAACAATCTAAAACATTTTTGGGCTGATTGATTGTGTATGGATTCTGAAGAATCTTGCGGATTTCATAGCCACAATAATGGGGAATCGTATTAAAGATTCATTAGAGGGCGTAGGGATTTATTCCTTACGCCCTTTTTGAAGCTTTAAAGGTGAGAGACTACAGGCTCGAACCGGTACCCCATTATTGTAGTTATGATAAAATCCGCTAGGATTCGAAGGAATCCATCATAAATAACACCCTATTTGAATCTAATCAAATAGGGTGTTTCTTCATTTACTCAAATTCATGTTTAACGGTTTCTAGTGCAGCGGCGATGACTTGATGCATATCGTAATAACGATACTGTCCAAGGCGTCCTCCGAAAATCACTTGCGGAACCGTCTGCGCTAATTTCTTATACTGCGCGTACAAGTCGTTGTTGACTTTATTATTCACTGGATAATAAGGCTCGTCTCCCACTTTCCAATCGGCAGGATACTCACGCGTAATCACCGTTTTGGGCTGCGTGCCAAACTCGAAATGCTTATGCTCGATGATACGAGTGTATGGCGTTTCGCGGTCTGTATAGTTTACTACCGCATTTCCTTGATAGTTCTCCACGTCCACGACTTCTGTTTCAAAACGGAGCGAACGGTATTCTAATGTGCCTAGTTCATAATCGAAGAACTCATCAATCATTCCCGTGAAGACGATTTTGGCACCACTATTCAAGTACTCATCTTTTTTCGCAAAGAAATCAACATTCAACTCGACTTCGATATTCTCATGGTCCAGCATGGCTTCAATCATCTTCGTATAGCCACCAATCGGAATCCCTTGGTACGTATCGTTAAAATAGTTGTTATCGTAAGTGTAACGAACCGGCAAGCGGCGAATGATAAATGCTGGTAATTCTGTAGCCGAACGTCCCCATTGTTTCTCCGTATAGCCCTTGATGAGCTTGTAGTAAATATCTTCCCCAACAAGAGAAATCGCCTGCTCTTCTAAGTTTTCAGGCTCTTTGTCCCCGAGTACCGCACGCTGTTCAGCAATTTTCGCTTCGGCTTCTTGTGGCGTCACCACACCCCATAATTTATTGAAAGTATTCATGTTAAAGGGCAAGTTGTAGATTTCTCCGTTGAAGTTGGCAACTGGAGTATTGGTATAGCGATTAAATGTCGCAAACTGATGCACGTAATCCCAAATCTTCTTGTCGCTCGTGTGGAAAATATGCGCACCGTATTCGTGCACTTGAATGCCTTCCACTTCTTTTGTATAAATATTCCCCGCAATATGATTTCTCTTCTCAATCACTTTTACTTTATAACCGCGTGTCGCTGCTTCATGCGCAAAGGTCGCACCGAATAATCCAGCACCCACAACGATGTAATCAAATGGTTTCATGTCGTTTCTCCATTTCTTGTATTATCTTGTTTATTATATCATGGACCCTCAAGGCGAACCAAATCGATGAAGCACACTTTGCGAAATTATCATATATGATAATTTCTCCCATAATAAATATCCAGTGGCTTAGCGGGTGGCTTTTCAATTTCGGGCATAGCTCTGATCTCAGAGCGACGCCTCAAGGCGCTCGTGTGGCCTGCGACGAGCACCTATTTATATTTTCCTGTAAACGGATCTTCCAATTCTAATTGTTCCGCTATTTTAATTAGAAAAAAGAAAGTTTTCACTCCTTTTCACACTTTATAAATTTCGCTTTGCTTTTCTTGATTTTACAATCATATAGGCGCCAATAATGACGAGTACGCAGAAAACGACACTTCCCAAAGTGATATTCATAAAAGCAATTTTTTGAGGAATATCGGCACTTCCATGCTCTTTCATCATCATGGTTTGCAAGAAAAAGATAGAAAAGAGAGAGGAAGCAAAACTGATATTTTTACTAGATTTGAGCTCTGGAGAATGAAATTTCCGGATACGAATGATATTAGATATCGCAGTAATGATATTGATGAATGTCGCAAGAGCAATGATGTAGAGCAAGAAAGGATAGCGCGCGTGAATTTGGTCATCATGATGACTGACATAGATGAGAAAACATTTAAGGCACTTAACCAATTGGAACAAGCTATTGTTGACTACATTGATTACTACAACAACAAACGAATTAAGGTAAAACTAAAAGGACTTAGTCCTGTGCAATACAGAACTAAATCCTTCACTTAAATTATTTGTTTAACTTTTGTGGTCAGAACAAACAGTGCTTTTTTTGTTGAAATCGCAAAGAATCTAAGCTTTCTTTTTGCAGATAACATTCGCTCTTTTATTTTCGGTATGATTGAGTCGATGCCCCGTTCTCGACCGGTTATTATTGCAACTTATCGAATGCTAGAGCACTATGCCATCACTTTTTGGAAGAATACTTGGAGCAATTCTACGCAGAATGGAATGCGAAAAAGTGATAATTAAAGAGACGAAAAAGCTGAGAATATGATTTCCCAGCTTTTTTGAATGCGATAGAAATAGCAACTAGACTATTTACGAAAGGCCTCAATAATGTAGGTGAAGCCAGTAACTAAAAATGAAAAGGCAATGACATAAACGACAAAGACACCTGTAGCCACTGGATTGAACAGAATCACTAGACCTAGTAAAAATGCAAGCAAGGCTACCCACGTGATATTGCTACCAATAATAGGGAAAATCAATCCTAGACGATTGCCTTTAAAGAAAGCAATAATGGCTTCTACAATTAACCAAATTCCTACAATGGTCGGAATGACGACCGGCAGGGTCACAAAGCCATAAGCCACGAGGTAAAGAGCTAAGAGAAGATTAACAATCCCTTGGAAAAGATAAACAGGTGAGCGAAGCTCTTTTGGTGCAGAGAAATAGCCTAAAATAGCTGCTATAGAAGAAACCAGTAAACCAAATGCAATCCACCAGCTGTAAGCAACAAGATTAGCTACTGGGTTTGTAAATAGCAAAAGTCCTAAAAAGACAAAAACAACTCCTGTAAGGAACAACAATAAACGATTAGAAAATTTCATACCAATACCTCCGATATAGTATAGTTTAAATATATAAAATATCATACATCTTCTGATAAGAAATATCAATAAAATAAATAGAGAATTTGGAACTTTCAGTCTGATTTGCAATAAATATCCACCGGCTTATGTAAGGTAGACAGAAAATCTAACTTTTAGGGTGCACTTCATGCCTGGTAGTTCAAAACGCTATTTAGTTAAATCCGAAGAAACGTTGTGTCACTGTATAAATTCCATTCGAAAGTACTTGTACAGGTTTGTTCTTCGCCATTGTAATTCTACTTAGCACTGCTTGGCTAATCAGATGGAAGACTTCTGGATTTGCTTCCTTCAAATCCGACAGCAAAGCTTTCTTCTTCTCTTGATGCTCAAGTAGTCCACCCTTATTGAGTAGCGCACAAGAAATTACGGTTGTAATCTCTAAGTGGTTTAATAAGTAGTTCTTCAAAGCGGTTGAAAACTGCCAGTCGCTATGATAACTTGCCATCAATAGTTCATTCACGCGGATTTGTTGGTCGATACGGCTAATCATCACTTTCTCGTTCACGGATTGATCTTCACGACCGATAAAGTAACGGTAAAAATCTACATTCATATAGTATAATTTTTTGCTATATTGCAGTGGGACGAAAACAAATAAATTATCTACGTAGAAAGTATGCTCTGGCAACTGAAGTCCTGATTTACGAAGTAAGTTCATATTGTAAATGAGGGAGTGCATCATCATATATTTCCCACGACGAAGTGGCTTCGCATCATCCCAAGTAAACACTTGATTTTCAGGAAACGCTGAAGTGTAGCGCATAATTTTCTTCGTTTTCGCGCCTTCTTTTTCGTAAACAAAGTTCGTAATGAACACATCTACTTCTTCCCCATTTTTTTCGAAGCGTCGTAATTGTTCTAAGATTTTTAGATAAGCACGCACATCTACCCAGTCGTCACTATCGACCACTTTAAAGTACTTCCCTGTTGCATTCGCCATCCCCGTATTCACGGCTCCACCATGTCCTTTATTCTCTTGATGAATCGCTCGGATAATCGTTGGATAAGCTGCGGCATATTGGTCAGCGATGCGAGCAGTGTCGTCTTTAGAACCATCGTTAATGATTAAAATTTCAACCTCTTCACCACCAGCAAGGAGCGTTTGGATAGAATAATGCATATATTCTTGAGAGTTGTAGCAAGGGACTGCAACGGTTAATAATTTCATGAGTTGTTCCTCTCGTTTCCAGTAAATTTATCTTCATTACTATACCATTTTTCTGTAAAATTGTCAGTTTGATACCCTATTACATTTTAAAAAAATAAAGCCCCCCTTTTCCAGAAGGAGGACTTTCTAAAACTCATTTTTATGCTTGTTGTTTTTGTTCTCTTCGTGCAATCCATGGAAGAATGAGTCCGAGTCCAAGAAGCGCAAATGGCATAATGATATTTGAAATTAAGACAAACCACCATTCAGATGGATTTTGCGCATAATCCACTTGTGGCACCATTCCGAGAATACATGCAAATGCGGTGAAGGCAAATCCCCAGAGTCCCATTAAGAATCCGAGTGTCTTGTTGCTAATGTATTTATATTCGGCATTTTTATATCTGTCCCAATGACGATACAAGAACATAAAGGCGACGAATACCCACAAGAAGCACATTGGAGACACGATGGCGTTCAAGTTTGTCATCCAAACAACAACCGTGTCAATCTCTTTCAAACCGAATACTGGCATCAAAATCAAAGCACCTGTTAATACCCCTGTTAGAATATATCCATTTCTTAGTGTTCCATTCTTTGTACGCGCACGTAGCCAACGAGGAATATATTCTTTGTCAGCACTACCAAGGAAAATTTGAAGTGGCGCATCAATAGAGAGTGCCAATGTCGCTGTTTGCCCGATAAATTGCGTCAATGCGTAAATCGTGACAAGTACATTCCCAATATTCCAGTGTTTACCAAGTACCGCAAACGCTTGGTAGGCCCCATTTCGCATCAAGTCTTGTGGAATATTGTTGCTATCAAAAATCATTCCCATTGCAAGAGAACCAAAGACCGCACAAATTCCAACCATCACCGCCATTGCAATCATTCCTTTTGGAAACTCTTTGGCAGGATTCTTGATTTTATGAACATAAGGAGACATACATTCTGCCCCTCCAACCGAGAATACAAGAAGAGCTATGGTTGTAAAATACGAAAAGTCGAATTTCGGAATATACGTTTCCAGCTTATCCATATTCGCTGTTGCCAGTTGCAAATCAGGCTTAATAAATGGAACGCCAACTGCTAATAAAATGAACAAGATGGACATCACAAACATCGCTGTCCCTGCAATCGTTCCTAAAAATTTCAACGCACGTATTCCCTTGGTTGAAATATAGAGAATGATGAGGAATAGAGCTAAACTAATCGTTACAAGAAGTGGAATGGGAAGCTCGCCCACAATTCCTGAGTGTCCTTGGAATACCCAACCAAGCGCAATCAAAATCGTCTGTGGTTTTTGCGCTAAATAAGGAATCTGAACCACCCAAAATGTCCATGCGGCAAAATAAGCCAGTTTCTTTGTGGACGTATGTTTAATCCAGTCACTGACGCCCCCTTCACTATCTTGGAAAGTTGAACCAAGTTGTCCAACCATCAATGAATACGGAATAAAGTAAATCACTAAAATAATCAACCACGATGTAATGACTACAATCCCTTGTTGGGCGAAGTTATTGACAACGTTCCCGAGCCCCCATACAAAATTAAATGCAATGAGAGCTATCATCAGCCAACTCAGTTGTTTTTCATTTTTTTCTTCCATGTTCTAACCTCCTAAACCCAACCTGCCATTAATCACTCACTGAATAGTGGTTGACCATTAAATTACTTGCACGAAGCAATACTTTATCGAGTAATGCAGCTGTCTTCTCTTCGATATAATCACTCATTTGTTGATTTTCCGCTTCGAAGTCGACTACTTCTCCTTTTTCAAGACGAGCATCTACTTGGGCAATCATGGCTTCTCCACGAGACAATGTATGTTTTTGATAACTTTCAATATCCGCTTGATGTTCCAAGTAATGCGCATCCGCAAGTCCTGCAATTAATCGGCTTGACCAGTAGAAGGAATCCGTTGAAACCTTCGCGGTAGTGTTGGCAAAGTACGCTGGAGTTGTTTCCACTTGCGTAAAGAAAGGAACGGCCGTCGTAAAAGGCATTGACCCATAAGAGACCCATTGAATTCCTGTTGTATCATGCGGACGATTTGGACGAATTTGTAGAATCGCCGTTTGACTCGTACGATTAATTCCTACCGTACGGAAACGACGATTGCTCTTTCCATCGCCTAAGTTCCCATAAGGATCATATGGTGTAAATTGGTAATGCGTACTCATCGATTCTTTCACATCTTCGACCGTAATTTTGCGATAAGGAACACGTGCCCAAGGGATTTCAAAGCTTGTTGGAGATTGTTCCACTTCAGGGTTAAACATGCGTTGAATATCCCAAGCACGAGGCGTATTATACAAGCGGTCTTTATCTCGTTGTGAACCGAATGCGTAACGTGGATTGAATGATTCTCCGTCAAAGTTCAAGTTCAAGTGGTGACGAATCATAAAGTCTTTCAAATCAGGGTCACACATGAAGTTTTCTTTATCTTCAAAATCAAAGAAATCGCTGCCGAGTTGGTTTGGATTTACGACATACGCATCATCGGGTACGCGGCGTGCCATCCAGTGATGTCCCCCGATAGATTCTAACCACCAAATTTCATTCACATCAGAAATCGCAATCCCATTTGACTCGTATGTTCCTGCCGTTTCCAGGAAATGTCCTAGGCGTTCGACCCCTTCGCGCGCCGTTATAATATAAGGTAATACGAGCGTGAAGATGTCTTCTTCCCCAATTCCTGTTTCCACAAGTGGGTCGGCTCCTAATACACGTGGATTGGTCGAAATCGTTTCGGTGGCACTGACAGCAACATTATAGGCGTTAATCCCAGCAGCTCCCCAAATCCCTTCATTATTGATGGCGTTTGGCATGGCTGTATAGCGAACTGGGTTATCCGGTAAGTCTGTTTCAAATCCTGAAATCACGGATTTATAGTGACGTGGTTGGTCTTGGGGACGTACGACAATGAATTTCTTTGGAGTAAACTCTCCATTACATGAATCTTCCGTACGGGCTACAAGCGTGGAACCGTCATAGCTAGCTTTCTTGCCAACAAGAATGGTTGTACATGAATCATGTTCTTGGTCAAATCTCATAACAATTACCTCCATTTACTTTATTTCTACACTTAAATTATAGCCCTATTCGCACTTTTTCTCAAAGGGCTCCTCTCTATTATTTATCCTTATTTTCTTCCTAATGATAGGTAAAAAAAGAACCTAGCGTAAACTAGATTCTTTTGTATCTTCTATTTTTGTTTTCGTTTTCGATAAACCCATTCTGCGATGGTAATCGTCGCGGCAATCACCCATAAGACGAGCACCGTTGTGAGCGCGTATTTAATATTAAAATAAATAGCCGCCATACATAGCACTAACACCGCTGCAATTACGTAGCGTAAATTAAAGGGCGCTACTCGTTGGACGTACCACCAGACAAAATCTTCGTTTTCATTTCTTGTCACTTTATAATCTTCTATTAACGCTTTAAACTTCTCAACCATCTGAATCCCTCCTACTTTTTATCCGGAATCACCCAAAATAGATAGTAAGTAATAAACACTGTCAACGCGCCAAGTCCAATTTTCACCCAAATAATCGGAGCGAAGTAAATAGAAATGGCCATTAAAATATAGATATAAATAATAATTTTCTTTTTACGACTACGCGCAATTGACTTCGTTTCGCGGTAATCTGCGACATAAAGCTGGTATAACTTAGTTTTTTGAAACCATTCTTCAAAGCGCCTTGAACTCTTTGAGAAACAAAATACGGTTAACAAAAGAAAGGGAGTTGTTGGAAGTACCGGAAGGACAATTCCTAATAACCCTATTGCTAATGAAACCCAAGCTATCACAAAATAAATAATTCTCATTGGATTGTTCTATTCCTCCTTAGCTAATTGTGTCATTCTTCGTTGGATACAAAACTCGAGTACTTTAGTGAGTACATAGAGAACTCCAGCAAAATAGAAGAAATAAACAAAGTAACTCACGGAGACATTAACGGCTAGAAGAAAGGTCGCTACTAGCACAATCACCCAAAACAACTTCAAGACGAACATCCATTTTTGCTTTTTCATCCATTGTTTGTCCGTTAATGTATGATCGCCTTTATCGAGAGCAATTATGGTATCAATAAACTTTGTAAAACGTTCTTTCAAGCATGGTCTCCTTTCCTCTTAAGTAAGCATAGTGTAGCATAGGATCATTCTTTTATCAATTAAATTTTAATCATATTTTAATCAAAATTAAAAATACAACTACGCCTCTTTGGGAATCGATTTAAACGACTCCAAAAGTGGTGTAGTTGTACCTCATTTTAATCTCTATTTTTCATTTCTTAATTTCGTAATGAAGTGCTCGATGCGATCTAACGCTGTCTTCAAATCTTCAATCGAATATGCATAAGAAATACGTAGAAAGCCTTCACCAGATTCCCCAAAAGCGGTTCCTGGAACAACGGCTAAACGTTCTTCTTCTACCAAGCGCATAGCAAATTCTTCTGAACTTAATCCGAATTGAGAAATGTTTGGGAAGATGTAGAAAGCTCCAAATGGCTCAAAGCAAGGAATCCCTAAGTCTTTGAAACGTTTCACCAAGTAACGGCGACGTTGGTTGTAGCTTTCGCGCATCTCAACAATGTCTTCTTCAGAATTACGAAGGGCATCCACACCCGCATATTGGCTAAGAGTTGGAGCTGACATAATCGCAAATTGGTGAATTTTATACATTTGTTCCATAATTGGCTCTGGAGCTAAAGCATACCCCAGTCTCCATCCCGTCATCGCAAATGCTTTTGAGAATCCTCCGATTAAAATTGTACGATCGCGCATACCCTCAATTTCCACAACGGATACGTGAGGTTTTCCAGTGTAAGTTAATTCTCCATATAATTCGTCTGAAACAACGATAATATCATGACGTTTTAATACATCACAAACCGCTTCTAAATCTTCACGTTCCATAATTGCCCCAGTTGGGTTATTCGGGAAGTTCATTAGAATCGCTTTTGTCTTCGGTGTAATCACTGCTTCTAAATCTTCAGGTGTTAAACGGAATTGATTTTCCTCTTTTAACGGAAGAATCACTGGAGTTCCATCGGCCATTGTAACCGCTGGGACATAAGAAACATACCCTGGGTCACAAATAATCACTTCATCCCCTGGGTTTAAAAGCACACGCATTGAAATATCAACGGCTTCACTTCCACCAACAGTGATGACACATTCATGCATTGGATCGTATTTTACCCCATGACGACCTTCTGTAAAGATACATACTTCTTCACGAAGCTCTTTTAACCCTGCATTGGCTGTATAGAATGTACGGCCTTCTTGCAACGCTTTAATCGCTTCTTGACGAATATGCCAAGGCGTATCAAAATCAGGCTCTCCAACCCCTAGTGAAACAATATCCTTGTATTCACTCGCCATATCAAAGAAACGACGAATCCCTGAAGGTTTCAAGTCCTTAATTTTATTATTTAACATATTTTCTAAATTCATGGAGTAACCACCTGACGTTTATCATCTGCTTTACCGACAAACATAGTGCCGTGATCTTTGTATTGTTTTAATACAACATGTGTTTTTGTAGATTGTACTTCTTCAATCACTGAAAGACGTGAAGATACGAAGTTTGCGATTTCACGCATTGGTGCTTTCTTTAATTGCACCATAAAATCGTATCCACCAGACATCAAGTACACTGCTTCTACTTCTGGGAAATGATAGATTTTTTCTGCAATACGGTCGAATCCTTTCCCTTTTTGAGGATTTACTTTTAATTCGATAATCGCTGAAACATTGACGTTATCAGTTTTTTCCCAGTTGATTAATGTATGGTAGCCACAAATAATTTTAGCTTCTTCCATCTCTTTAATACGGCGTGTGACTTCTTCCACATCCATTTCTAATAGAGAGGCAATTTCTTCTGGAGTTAAACGACTATTTTTCTCAATTAATTTTAAAATTTGCTCGTTCACTTCTTTGAACATAGACTTTCCTCCTTTAGTTGCACTTGCAACATTTTGTACTTTCCCATTGTACCCTTTTTTTGTGAGAATTCCTAAGAATTTATTGCAGTTTTATGAAATTTATAATTTTCTATAAAAAAGCTCTCTTCCAATCTGAAAGAGAGCTTCATTCTTTATTCCGCTGTTTGTTCAAAGTGAGCTACTAAGTCGTTGATAACTCCACTGGATACGATTGTGTCGATTTGTTTCATGGCATGGTACACGCTGTCTGATTTTGAAGAACCGTGTGATTTCACAACTGCTCCTTTAAGACCAAAGAGCACCGCACCCCCAAATTGTGAGTAGTCCAATGTATTCTTTAATCCGTAGAAGGTATTCTTGAGTAAGAGCGCTCCAAGTTTTCCTTGGATTCCTTGCCCCTTGATTCCTTCTTTTAGAAGACCCATCATCGCAAGCGCTGTTCCTTCGATTGTTTTCAATACGGCGTTTCCAGTAAATCCGTCTGTCACCACGACATCCGCAGCACCTGTTAAGATGTCACGAGCTTCCACGTTCCCAACGAAGTTTAAGCTATCATCTTCTTTCAAGAGTCCGTAAACTTCTTTTGCGAGTTCGTTCCCTTTTCCTTCTTCAGCTCCATTATTTAATAAGCCGACTGTTGGGTTTTCGTAACCAAGAACGTATTTTGAATAATAGCTTCCTAGAATACCGAATTGGTGAACATTTTTCGGTTTACATTCCGCGTTCGCACCTACGTCCATCATAATAAATTGACGGTTGTCTTTTCCAAGAACAGGCAACACTGGCATCAGTCCTGGACGGTCGATTCCTTTAATACGGCCAACCACTAATAAACCAGCCGTTAGAAGAGCCCCTGTATTTCCGCAAGAGAAGAGCGCATCTGCTTCTCCTTCTTTGACTGCTTTAGCTGCAACGACCATTGAAGCATCTTTCTTCGAACGAATCGCTTTAACCGGTTCGTCATCAGAGTTGATTTTTTCTGAACAGTGAATCACACGAATATTTGGAAGGGATTCCTCCAAGCATGCATTCACTTTTGCTTCGTCTCCATATAATTGAAACTCGACAGTTGGCATTTCCTTTGCTGCAAGGACGACCCCTTGGACGATTTCTTTAGGAGCGTTATCTCCACCCATCGCGTCTACTGCAATTCTTACCATTGTTGTTCCTCCTCTTCTAGCCACGTGGCCATGAAGTTATCCATTGATTTCTTTCGTTGTTTGTTCGATAAATGCCTTCATGCGTTTCGTCTCGGCTTTTTCTCCTGCTGGATCTTCCGAGGCATAAAGGATTGCATCTTTACGTGCTTGTTCTAGTATATCATAATCTCGTATTAAATCGGCAATCTTAAAGTCTGGAATACCGGACTGTTTCACGCCAAATACATCCCCAGAACCGCGTAGTTCCAAGTCTTTTTGACTGAGATAAAATCCATCTGTCGACTCGCACATAATGCGCATGCGCTCTTTCCCATTTTCGGTTTTTGGACTTGCCACTAGAATACACGTTGAAGCATGTTGTCCACGACCAACACGTCCACGCAATTGATGTAGTTGCGCTAATCCAAATCGGTCCGCATCCAGAATGACCATCACCGTAGCATTTGGCACGTCCACCCCAACTTCGATGACCGTTGTAGAGACGAGCACTTGTAGTTTATTGGCTTTGAAGTCCGCCATCACCGCTTCTTTTTCGTCAGCTGGCATTTTCCCGTGCAGGAGTCCCACTTTGACGCGGTCTGAGAAATGCGCTGAAATCATGCGGTAAATCTCTTCGGCGTTTTGCACATCAAGATGTTCCGACTCTTCGATTAAAGGTGAAATCATATAGGCTTGGCGCCCTTTTTGAATTTGTCGCTCCACGAAGTCAAAAATTTGTTCCATTTCTTGCTCACGAACCCAAGTCGTTTTGATTGGCTGACGACCACGAGGAATCTCCCCAAGGATAGATATATCCATTTCCCCAAAGGCCGTAATCGCAAGTGTTCTAGGAATTGGCGTTGCCGTCATTTGAAGCACGTTCACGCCTGCACCTTTTCCAGCGAGCGCCTGACGTTGCTGCACCCCGAAGCGATGCTGTTCGTCGATCACGACAAAAGCTAAGTCTTTAAAGTTCACATCTTGTTGGAACAAGGCATGCGTCCCGATTATGAGGTTCACCTCTCCACTCTCAATTTGCGCGAGTAACTCTTTTCGCTTCTTCTGCGAACGATTCATACTTCCGGTTAGCAACACTGCCTTCAACGGTGTCCCCTGAATCAATTTTTCAATCGTCAGCATATGTTGTTCCGCCAAGATTTCGGTTGGAACCATGAGCGCTGCTTGCTTGCCTGTCAGAGCCGTTGCGACCATGGCAATCGTCGCCACAATCGTCTTCCCGCTCCCTACGTCCCCTTGCAAGAGACGATTCATCTCGTAAGGCGCACGGAGGTCGAAGCAAATCTCATTCACGACTTTCTTTTGCCCATCTGTCAGTTCAAACGGCAACGTCTGAATAAAGGCCTTCAATGCGGCATTATCATACAGCACCGCTTGCCCCTTTGTTTGCTGGTGGCGCTTCTGACGCATCCATTGCAAACGCAGTTGATATAAGAAAAGCTCCTGGTAGACGAGCTGATATTGCGCACTCTGTCTTTCCAGTTCGTCTTTTGGAAAATGCATTGCCCGTACAGCATCTCTATGCCCCATCAAGTGGTGCGACGCCGTTAACTCTTCTGGCAATACTTCTGGAATTTTATCTTCAAAACGATCCATCGCCGTACGAACGAGTTTCAATATCGTCGCCTGCTTCAACGATTTATTCGTGCGATAAACCGCCTCGACTTGGTCTCCCTCTTCGTCCTCTACGTTTCGGTTCGATAAAATTTTCATGCCCATCAAGGTAGAACGCTTTGCATCCCATTTCCCGTAGATAGCAATCTCTTCGCCCTGAACCACTTTATCTTTTAAATACGGCTGATTAAAGAACGCAACTTGGATGACTTGTTGGTCAATCGCCATGCGAAACGCCAAACGATTCTTCTTGAAGCCATAATAGCTGACAACTGGTTGTGTTGCCACTAGCCCTTTTAGCGTGACTTTTTCTTGATCCATAATCGTTTGCACATCACGAATTTGAATATCTTCATAACGAAACGGAAAATGCGTTAATAGGTCATAAACTGTTTCGATTCCAAGCTCGGCTAATGGCTCTAATCGTTTTGGCCCAACGCCTGGCAAGACTTGCACACTTTGAAAGACTTCACTCATCCAATCACATCCTTTCTACTTTAATAAGTGTAATTCAAGTCCCGTTTAATCGTCAAGGGGAAGGAAAATGAGGGAGGAGTTAAGAAATTGTGCTAAATATTCCTTTCATCCTTTCGGATATCTTCATATTCGCGTGAATAGCTGTACCGGAAGGAGCCTACTGTCTCCTTTCCTCTCGAGCCTCAAACTGATACTAGGAAATTTTTCCAAGTATCAGTAATTCGCATCGAGTACGCTCGCTATTCATGCGAATATAGAATCCGAAAGGCTTTCCGGGAATATTTCAAGGCACTTCTCTTCTTCATTTTCCTTTCTCTCTCCTTGACTGTTACAGTGCAGGGAGTTTGGATGTGCTTTCCACAAAGTGCAGTCTTCCCAGTCTACATCGAGTAAAGCCTAAAAGAATCTTCGCTCCTTCAACTTTCCTTCCTCTCTCCTCACCCTTTACAGTGCAGGGAGTTTGGATGTGTATTCCACTATGCGCAGCTCTGCCCCTCGTTGAACCTTACAGCACCGAGAGTCTTTGTCTGCGTCCTTTCCTTCATAGCGCTTGTCCTTACCACACTACTATTTCTGAGGAGCACTCACTTAGTGTATTGTTCTCCCTTCCGAGGCGAGTGAAGACTCAGACGCAAGCGAAATTTAGAAAGCACTCTCTATCAAAGCGAAATACCCTGATGTGAGCACGAAACCCAACCAGTACACTTACTTATTAATCGGCGAAGAAGCGAAAGACGGAGAAACTTACGGATTCTATAATAACAGTAATGGGGAATGGTATTAAATGCGAAAAAGCTGGAGTTAGGAATTTATTCCTTACTCCAGCTTTGAGGCTTTAAAGGTGAGAGACTTCGGCTCGAACCGGTACCCCATTACAGTTATTATAGAGGAATCCGTAAGGATTCGAAGTCTTTCGATTATTTTAAATTTATTATTCTACAGATAATAAGTAAGTGTATACTGGTTGGTTTCCTTCATGGACTTCAACCTCTACATCAGGATATTTCGCTTCTACAGCTTCAGTGATTTCTTCCACTTCGCTTGCGTCTGCGTCTTCACCATAGATGATTGTTAGGATCTCTGAATCGTCGTCGATCATCTTATCGATTGTCGCAAGAGTTGCTTCCTTACGGTCCGCAATACTTACTAAAATCTTGCCGTCAACAATCCCCATGAAGTCGTCTTTCTTAATTTCAACGCCATCAATGTTTGTATCGCGAACTGCATTCGTGATTTGACCACTTGATACAAGAGTCATTTGTTCACTCATTGCAGCTTGGTTATCTTCTAAGCTTGCTTCTGGGTTGAAGGCTAATAATGAAGCTAACCCTTCTGAAATTGTACGAGTTGCAACAACGGCAACTGCAGCATCTTCTGATACTTCAGCCGCTTGATTGGCAGCCATTTGAATGTTTTTGTTGTTTGGTAACACGATAACTTTTTCAGCATGTGCTTCTTTTACGGCTTGAAGAATATCTTCTGTACTTGGGTTCATTGTTTGACCACCGTTGATGATTGTCGTTACACCCATGCTCTTGAATAATTCTTGAACACCTTCACCTGCAGCAACCGCTACGATTCCGTATTCTGCTTTTTGTTTTTGAGCAGCTTCTTTTACTTTTGCAGTGTAGTCTGTTTTTAACATTTCTTCGTGTTGGAGACGCATGTTGTCTACTTTCACTTTCATTAATGAACCGAAGCGTTGTCCGTAGTTCATTACTTCACCTGGACGCTCTGTATGCACGTGTACTTTGATGATTTCATCGTCTGCTACTACTAATAGAGAATCTCCAAGTTCGTTTAAGTAGTTACGGAAAGTATCGTAGTCGAAAGTATCTACGACTGTTTCACCTTCACCAATTTTCACCATGATTTCAGTACAGTAACCGAATTTGATGTCGCCAGTTGACACATGTTCGTAGTCAACGCCTGATTCGTGGTGAGCCACTGAAGTTAAATCGATTTTATTGCTTTGTAATGATTGAACTGGAACGGCTTCCCCTGTTAATGCTTCGAAGAATCCGTTGTAAATGAATACTAAACCTTGACCGCCTGAATCCACTACGCCTACTTCTTTTAATACAGGTAGTAAATCTGGAGTTTTTGCTAAAGATTTTTCAGCTCCACGTAACACTGAACCCATTACTTCGATGATGTCGTTTGAAGTTTCTAGTTTGCGAACACCACGTTTTGCAGATTCACGAGCAACAGTAAGGATAGTTCCTTCAACAGGTTTCATAACGGCTTTATAAGCTGTTTCCACACCGTTTGTAAATGCTTGGGCTAATTCTTCACCAGTGATGACATCTTTCCCAACAACCGCTTTAGAAAATCCACGGAATAATTGAGATAAGATAACTCCTGAGTTCCCACGAGCACCCATTAATAATCCTTTTGCTAAATCTTGTGCTAAGTCTCCTACAGTTGTTGCTGTAGAGTTTGCCACACGTTCCGCACCTGATTTGAAAGAGAGCATCATGTTTGTTCCTGTGTCTCCATCTGGTACTGGGAATACGTTTAATGAGTTTACGAATTCTGCATTTTCAGATAAACGCATTTCACCGATTTCTACCATTGCGCGGAAATCTTGAGCCGTAATAGTTTTCATAGTTGCCATATTTTTCTTACTTCCTCCTGACTAGAATCAACAAGCATTACGCTTCGATGATTTTAACTCCTTGAACATATACATTCACTGTGTTCGCAGAGAATCCTAACATTGTTTCTAAGTTGTATTTCACTTGTTCTTGTACGTTTCTACAAATCGCAGAAATTTTAGTACCGTATCCAACAATAATGTAAACATCAACCGCAACGCCTTCATCTTCTTGACGGATTACTACGCCACGAGAAAAGTTTTCTTTCTTCAAGATATCATTTAAGTTGTCACGAATTTGATTGCGGCTAGCCATCCCAACGACCCCATAGTTGTCTGTTGCAGCTCCACCTACAACCGTTGCAATAACTTCATTGCTCAGTTCAATTTGTCCATTTTCTGTTTGAATTTTTACTGTCATACGAATACCTCCCATTGAATGTATAAAGGTTTCTGCCTATTTTTAGACAGATTGACACATTATTTCTATACTATAATATCACATTCCTACACGATTACCTAGCTTTTTATCAATTTTTAAAAAGGGGTAAATCTCTATAACCGACTCACTTGCAATCTTACTTCAACTATGCTAAATTATTTAAGTATATGATTTAGTTCAAAATTATATCAGCTGATAATGAATTAAATAAAGGAGGAGAATGAAAATGGCTAAAGTATGTTATTTCACTGGACGTCGTTCTGAAACAGGTAACACTCGTTCTCACGCTATGAACGCTAACCGCCGTACTTGGAAACCAAACTTACAAAAAGTTCGTGTTTTAATCGACGGCAAACCTAAAAAAGTATGGGTTTCAACTCGTGCATTAAAATCAGGTAAAGTAGAACGTGTTTAATACAGAGCACTATTAAAAAGAGCTTAGGCGATATCCCTAAGCTCTTTTTGTTTTTCTAAAAATAAATAAGCCGAAGGCTTGAAAAGATAAATAAAACTGCTAAAAGACATTCAAAGATATTTGAAGGAATGCATAGCGGAATTTAGTGTAATGGTACCGGCAGGAGCCTAAAGTCTCCTCGCCTACCAAGCTTCAAACCAAGGCTAAGCGACAAGTCGCTAAGCCTTGATAATTCACATTGGTTACTTATTCATTACACTAACCGCTATTTCCTCAAATATCTTTTTCTGTCTCTAGAAGTTTTCGCTCTTTTCAAGCCTCTTATAAACCAAAGAGTTAGGATCCGCCACTCTTTTCAACTCTACTTTACCTGAGATTAATGCCAGGAAACCAAGGGACCATGGGTGGTGCTTCTCATGGAGTTAGGTGGGTGTGCATTTTTTTGATTTATTTTTCAAAAAAATGGAGTTTGTGAAAAGGTTATAAGATAGAGGTTTGAAGCAGTCTCAAAGGAAAGAAATCTATTTTCATTATTTGTAAATTTATCCGTCTGTTGAGGTTTTATCCGCTACAAAAAGCTTAAAAATAAGGATGATAGAGGCTCTATTATTGAAAACAACGGTGAACGAAAAAATTCCAAAATTCACTTATAAGTGAATTTTGGAATTTCAACTAAGATTGTGAAAAAACATCGCACGAAACAGTGCGATGTTTTGTTCTATTTTATATTATATGTTGCTTTATCCTCTGCAACCATTGAAACTGGTATTTGTTAATTTGTAAATCTCAACAAATACCCATTTGGATCTTGTATTAAAAACTCTATTTGCATTTCTTCTATCCCATTAACTTGATATATGTTTCTAGTTAGTTCTCTGTATAATTCTATATTCAAATTATTCACTAATTTATAAAGCTCTTCAATATCATCAACAGCTATTGAAAAATTTATTCCTCTTCCTAATGGATATACTAGTTCACCTATATTCCAACCATCATCGTGAATTTGTTCAAACATAAACTGACTATCTTGAAATGACATGAAAACAAATTTATCTTCAGTACGTTCATATTCAATTTTAAATCCTAATTCTCTATAAAATTTTTTAGTCCGTTCAATATCAAAAACTGACAATTCAGGAATCATCCTATTAAAATTCATGTTTCCTCCTCGACAAATTATAAATTCCCAGCTCTACAAGAGAAAGATTTAATTATTTTTTCTTTTTTGGTGTAGGTAATTCATCCTAATTGTGCGATGTTTTGTTTTATCTCCAATGATCTCGGGTTTGGGCGACTAGGATAAGTCCTTTTGTAAAGGAGATGGTCATCTGGTTACTTGTAAACTCATTGCTGACAAGTGCCACTGGGTATTCGTAGCTTTTTGAATCGAGGGTGTATTTAACATTTTGTAGAGTTAAATTTTCCACAGGAGTCATACTAATAAAGGAAAGGTACTTCGTAAAGTCCATCTTTTCAATCGTGTACGTGCCTGGCTGGATGAAATTCACGACATTCGTTGTATCCTCGAATACCACATATGGAATCAGCGGTGCTAAGTCTGGTCGCATCATCGTCCATAAGGTACTAATTGCGTGGTCCACTCGTCCACCAAAGGAACCGAGTACATGAATCGGTATACCTTCGTAATGCTCCTTCACCCATAACAAGGCTGCCTCAAAATCCGTATCGTCTTTTTCAGAAGGGAGCTGGACAACTGTGCCCGCTGCTTCATGAATCAAGTCGCGCTGTTCTTTAGTGACAGAATCAAAGTCCCCAATCGCTACTCCCATGGGAAGGTGCTGATCTAATAAACGCAGCGCGCCACCGTCGACGCCGACAAAACGGAAGTCTTCATAAGATTTGCCGTATCGATTTTCTAAGAGCTCTTTGATATCCTCTTTGGTGTTTGGTCCTCCCAAGACAATCACAACTTCCATCTTCGTCCCTCTTATGCTTCTTTAATCGAGTCAATCGCAGCTTTAATATCGTCTGCATAGTATACATATGAACCGGCTACGGCAACGTCTACCCCTGCTGCAGAGCAAAGTTTTGCTGTTTCGCCGTTCACTCCGCCGTCTACTTCGATTAAGTAGTGGTAGCCTTTTTCTTCGCGTAACGCTACTAATTCACGCACTTTATCCAATGTTTCTGGAATGAATGATTGACCGCCGAATCCTGGGTTTACTGTCATTACTAATACTAAGTCCACTTCGCTTAAGACTGCTGAGATGGCACTCACTGGTGTTCCTGGATTGATTACGACACCTGCTTTTACGCCTTCTGCTTTAATCGCTTGAAGCGCGCGGTGGATATGTGGAGTTGCTTCCACGTGAACAGAGATGTAGTCTGCTCCTGCTTTTGCGAATTGTGGAATGAATCGTTCTGGGTTTTGTACCATTAAATGGCAGTCTAATACTAAATCAGTTACAGGACGTAATCCTTCAACGATGTTTGGTCCTAATGTTAAGTTTGGAACGAATTGTCCGTCCATGGCATCGATATGAATCCAGTCTGCTCCTAATTTTTCGACTTTCTTAACGTCTTCTCCTAATGTTGCAAAATTTGCGCTTAAAATTGATGGTGCTACTTTCATGTTCTATCTCCTCTATCTACTTTTTTCGTTTATATACTGGTTTTCTTTGGTCCAGTTCTTCATAGAAACTCAAATAATGGTCGTATCGCTCTTGCCAAATGTCTCCTGATTCCACTGCTGCAATCACAGCGCAGTTTGGCTCATGTTGGTGCGAACACTCTCTGAACTTACATTCATGCTCTACTTCGACAAACTCTGGGAATAAATGCGGTAAGTCTTCTTTTTCAATATCCATAAAATCAACCGTACTGAATCCCGGTGTATCCGCAATCCATACGCCTTCGATTTCATGAAGCGATACGTGACGAGTCGTATGACGCCCACGCCCTAACGCATTCGAAATCTCTCCCGTTTCTTGGTTTAATTCAGGAATCATTTCATTAAGAAGCGTTGATTTCCCTACTCCAGATTGTCCAAGAAAAATCACTTTCTGACCTTTCAAAGCTTCCAAAAATGGAGTTTTATCGTTCATCACTTCTTGTCCAAAAAAGACAGGGTATCCGATTTTTTGATACTGTTTCCGGATGTCTTCAAGCTTTTCTAAACCTTGCGCTGTTAACAAATCGGTCTTAGTAACCATGATGATTGGATGCACCTGTAATCCTTCAAGGTATACGAGGAATCGATCCACGAGATGCGTTGAAAATTCTGGTTCAACCGCAGACATCACAATAATGCCAACATCGACATTGGCTACAGGTGGTCGGACTATTGTGTTTTTTCGTGGTAGGATTTTCGTGAGCGTTCCCTCTTGAAGATTACTACTTTCAAATTCAACCACGTCTCCTACTAGAGGCGATTGTCCTCTTTTGCGGAAAACTCCACGCGCACGAGTCTGATAAATTATTCCATCGGATTCAATGTAATAAAATCCACTCAACGCTTTAATAATAACTCCTTGTGACATAAGTGCTCCTTAAAAGTAATTTATTCCTATTATAAAGGTTCTGAACGCTCGTTACAATTGATGTAAAATTTTACCGTCACTTTCTCATAGAATAAAAGAACCCCATAAGTTAGAAACGAGCCTAACTTATGGGAATTCTATTAATGATTTGCCTTTTTAGAGCGTTTAAACACGAGTCCAAAAGCAGAAAGTCCAATTGCCCATCCAAATAAATTGAATATTTGTAAATCTTGGGCACTAGTTCGTGGAAGTTCAGTCTTAGGAACTTCTTCTACTTTGTCTGGATCTTGTGGCAGTGTTAACTCCGGAAGATCATAGCTTGGCGCATCATTTGGCACCTCACCAATCACACCTTCTGGTAACTCTACACTTGGCGCGTCTTTTGGTTTTTCACCTACGACTAATTCGTAATAGTGGGTTGTAATCCCATCTTCTACTTTTGTTTGCTTCGTAAAGTAGTATTTTTCACCTTGTAAGAAGGTTGGAGCTGGTTTCGTTCCTACGACCGTTTCCGCAATTTCTACTTCTTGATTGTTTTCAACCGTTACAAAACGAGTGATTTTCAACTCTTCCTTACGATTTGGATCTTCTAAAGGCTTAGCCCCTAACACTAAATCATAGTAATGAGTTGTGATGCCGTCTTCCGTTTTCGTCTTCTTACTGAAGTAGTACTTCTCTCCTTGTAAGAAGGTTGGAGCAGCTTGAGTGCCTTCAACGGTTGGTGCTACTTCCACTTCTTGTTCATTTTCAATCGTTACAAAACGCGTCACGATTTTTGGTGAAGATTCATTCGGGTCACCAGTAGGCTTCTCTCCCGTTACTAAATCATAGTAGTGCGTCGTAATGCCATCTTCCGTCTTCGTTTGTTTATTGAAGTGATATTTCTCTCCTTGTAAGAACGTTGGTGCTGGTTGAGTTCCTTCAACAGTTGGCGCTACTTCTACCTCTTGTGAGTCTTGAAGCGTCACAAAGCGCGTCACCTCTTTTTCCTCTTTTTGGTTTGGTTCAACAGCTGGTTTGTCGCCTGTTACTAAATCATAGTAGTGAGTGGTAAT
>NZ_KV786430.1:35067-35420 GCF_001806915.1 Granulicatella sp. HMSC30F09
TGTTTATTGAAGTAGTATTTTTCGCCTTGTAAGAATGTTGGCGCAGCTTGCGTTCCTTCGACAGTTGGAGCTACTTCGACTTCTTGTGTGCCTTGAAGCGTCACAAAACGGGTCACCGCTTTTTCTTCTTTTTCGTTTGGCTCAACCGTAGGCTTATCGCCTGTTACTAAATCGTAATAGTGAGTCGTAATACCGTTTTCCGTCTTCGTCTGTTTATTGAAGTGATATTTCTCTCCTTGTAAGAACGTTGGAGCTGGTTGAGTTCCTTCAACAGTTGGCGACACTTCGACTTCTTGTTCGTTTTCCAGCGTCACAAAGCGCGTCACCGCTTTTTCTTCTTTTTCGTTTGGCTC
>NZ_KV786430.1:35440-53380 GCF_001806915.1 Granulicatella sp. HMSC30F09
TGTTTATTGAAGTAGTATTTTTCGCCTTGTAAAAACGTTGGTGCAGCTTGCGTTCCTTCGACAGTTGGTGCTACTTCCACTTCTTGTGTGCCTTGAAGCGTCACAAAACGGGTCACCGCTTTTTCCTCTTTTTGGTTTGGCTCAACAGCTGGTTTGTCTCCTGTTACTAAATCATAGTAGTGAGTGGTAATACCATTTTCCGTTTTCGTCTGTTTATTGAAGTGATATTTCTCTCCTTGTAAGAACGTTGGAGCTGGTTGAGTTCCTTCGACCGTTTCGGCTACTTCGACTTCTTGTTCATTTTGAATCGTTACAAAGCGCGTCACCGCTTTTTCTTCTTTTTGGTTTGGCTCAACTGGAGGTTTATCGCCTGTTACTAAATCATAGTAATGCGTGGTTACCCCAGAAACTGTAGTCGTAATACCATTATAATGGTATTTTTCACCTTGTAAGAAGGCTGGCGCTTCGTGAACGCCTTCAAGCGTTGGAGAAATTTCCACTTCAGTACCGTCTTGAACGGTAACAAAACGAGTAGACTCTCTTTCTGTTGATTGAGTGTAAATAACATGGTATAGAACCGTTTGACTTCCATCACCCATTTCAACACCTTCTCCACCTGCGACTTCAACATTTTTTCCAGTCCATTGTGCTGGAATTTTTTTCTTATAATCTTCCATTAAATTCGCTGACTCAGGCCAGTACGCATTCGTTACCCCATAAAATGGATAGGCTGCTTTCCAACGAGTCGGTTTCCATCCAGATACTCTTGGATGAGGAACTTCTTTTGTCACTAAACCAACAATCTGACGTTTTTCTCCTACCCGTTCTAATACTCCTTCGCTGTTCGGACGATAATTATAATATTCATACACATCATTACTCTCTTTCGCATTGACTCGCTCTCCGTTTCGAGTAATAAATAACTCCCCATTTTCATGGAAATTTCGATATAATTCTTCCTGTTCGGCTTTTGTTAATAGTCCATCAAAATAGTAATTAGAGCTAGAATGATGTTCTAGATCTTCTACTTTTAATTTAGTGAACGTCTGTACATTGCTTGGCGCAATTTCTCGACCCGTATCATCCGCATAGGTGATATGTTGATGGTATTCCGTCTTTTTCAAGACCTTATTAGGAACTTCCGCAATCCATCTTGTTGTTTGTACTTTCGGAACACTAATCAATTCATCCGGATCTGTTTCATCCCCTTCTGGCGTTGGAACATCTAATGTATCGTAGTTTAGATCCATTGAGACGTATTCTCCAGTTTTCCCAAAGGTCGTGCTGAAAGTAAATTGATTCGTTTTGCTTGCGACAGCTACCGTTCCATAATACTTGGTTCTTCGGCTATACTGCCATCCGTATTTATCAAGACTATCACCTGCATAGTGGAAATGAGATCCGTTTTCCACATGCATATTATCGCCAACTGAATATAATTCATTTCCTTGGCGTGTAATAGAAGACCCTGGAATCGGAACAATTTCATCTTGTTCCCCAATTGTCACAGATTTCTTTTCATCTATTTGTTCATAATTAAATACAGGAACATAAACCACATGCTCATATCCCTTATCTCTACTAATATGATAATGGCCTTTGACGACTCCTTGAGCATCTGTTTCAGGAATGACTTCTTCTGTTATTTCATCGCCTAAGATTGGTGTATGTGTTTCTGTCCATCCTTGCACTCGGTGGAACGTTACTTTTTGATTTTCGTCTCGACGATAGACACTCCACTGTGACGTATATGCTTGAGAATAGTTCATATATTGATCTTCAATTTGATCATTGTATTGAATACGCGCCACTAATCCAGTAGGAGTATAGCTGTCTAAAACTTTACGACTAGTACCGTGCGTTAAATCACTAATCGCATATAAATTGCTTCCTGTATTATTCACAATTTCGTGTCCATTTTCGTCATAATAACGAATCTTCACATTAATCGTTAAAGGCTTATCCGTTACACGGTCTGCCCCAGCTGTCACACTGAGTTTTCCACCTACATTTTTAATCCAAAGTAACGCTTTTTGATCTTCGTAAGGGGAGCTGACCAATGTATACTCATGATCCATTCGAGTCACTTGCTTGCGTTCTCCATCAACGGTTAAATACGTACCTTCCAATCCTCGTTCAGAAACGGTGACCGGTTGTCCTTGTTTTAATACGGCAACTTGTCCATTTGAATGTTCTTCAGGAGCATTCGTCGTTGTTTGCACATTTTTAAAGCTCAATTCGTCTAAACTATTAATATATTTTACAGCTTCTGCAGGATAATATTCTGAAGCGGTCACGATTGTTTTAGCCCCGTATTCATACCCGCGAATCACCGTTTGATTGTTCACAGCTTGTCGTAGGTCGTTTCCTTCAAATTGGTAACTTTGAAAATCTTCCGTAGCATATTCATGTTCTTTCGATTCACGTTCATACTGTAGACGATTTGAAATGCGATTCTTTTTATAATTTTGTAATCTTTCTCGATTATTTTCAATGAAATTTTCAATGATATTAGCTTCATATGAAGATTCTCCCGAAATATCGTCGGAACGTCCGACTACGCGATCGGTATATTCAATTTCAAATCCAGCTTTTTTCGCTTTCTCAATGGCATTATAATAAGCACTCGATAACCCACTATTTGGAATATCATTCAAAACAAGGCGTTTAGTGGCTCCTTTGACCTCTACATTTCGAGGATCACTTACCCCTACATTTGTATACTCATTGGACTCTGGATGTTCCCGATTATCTTCAGGAATACGCGGAGTATTCGTACGATCTTTCTCCTGATCTTCTGGACTCACCGGTTCGAAATTTGGTCTTCCTTGATTTGGTTGATCGTTTAAAGATTCGCCAGGTTCTGGTCTGGCAACGGATTCTCTATATTCCATTTCCGTCGTTTCGCTAGCTGAAGTCGTTGGCGTAACTTGTTCTGAAGGAACTTCATCCGCAGCAACTCCGGGAAGAAGTAGTAAATTTACCCCAATCATGATTGAAAAAACACCTAAAGTGGTTTTTCTAATCGAAAATTTTTCTTTTTTCCCTAACATTTCTTTATAACTTTTCAAGTGATTTCCTCCCATTTCTATACTATTTTTAAAATAATCCCCATCGAATCAATACCCTGATTCTCATCCTACCTTTTATGATTCAATCCAGTTCCCCCAATCCCGAATAAAATATATATGTGATTCATTCACTTTAAGAAAGTGAAACTGTTTTTAAAAAATTCAATGAATCATTACACAAAATAAATTATTTTCACCAAATCTTCGAAAACACTAACAGTCCCATTTTAGTACAAATGCCTTTAAAATAAGAAATACTTTGCTTACAGCATAAAAAAGGTTCCATAATTTTTAAGGTTAACGGAAATTTCCCACCCATCTTAAAAATATATAGAACCCTTTTAATCCAAAACTCTTTCCATTTTTCCCAAAAACACTTGTCTCTTAGTTAACTGAGAAGGATTTACCCCTAACTTCAAAAACACTTGTCGAGTATTCTACTGAGAAAGATTTATGCAATCTCCTTTCAAGGCACTTGTCACGTACTCACTGAGGAGGATTTACACCCTCCTCCAAAAGCACTTGTCGCGTATTAATCTGAGAAAGCTTTACGCAATCATAAGCACCTGAAAACGAGAAACTAAAAACCTTTGGATTTTATAGTAGTCATAGTAGGAAAGAAGAATCGAAATGAATTAGAGCCCCACAGCGGGTTATCCGCCATGGGGCTCTTTGAATTCGATAGGTGAGAGACTACAGGCTCGAGCCGCTCTCCACTACCACACTCCTTGTCACCTATTCAACTGAGAAGGATTTACACAATCATAAGCACATTTTGTTCTTAAAAGAAATGGAGAATCCTGCGGGTTTATAGTGGTTGCTGTAAGAAATTGCAACCATAATGAAATAGGCTCTCTCAGCGATTTATCGCCAAGAGAGCCTTTGAATGTGGTAGGTGAGAGACTACAGGCTCGAGCCGGTGCCTTTCAGCCAACCACTATAAAATATCCCGCAGGAATTTGTAATTTCTTTTAAGAACGGAACCTTCGGTTCATTTATTATTTTTTGCGTAAACGTTCGATGTCACGCGCAATCTCAACCTCTTCATTAGTTGGGATATTTAATACTGTAACTTTCGCACCTTCAGAAGAAATGATTGCTTCTGAACGAGTATCGTTACGCTCAGGATCGATATCGCAACCGAACCAAGTTAAACCGTCGATGATACGAGCACGAATTGTCTTAGAGTTTTCACCGATACCAGCAGTGAAGACGATAGCGTCCACACCGTTCATAACAGCAACATATTGTCCAATGTATTTTTGAACACGGTCAACGAAAATTTCTACTGCAACTTTAGCATCTTCGTTTGTTGCACTTGCAGCTTCAACGTCACGCATGTCGCTTGATACACCTGAAAGGCCTAATAGACCTGATTTTTTGTTTAAGATGTCAACCATTTCATTAACGTCTGTAATGTTTAATTTGTTCATTAGGAACGCTACTAATGAAGCATCGATATCTCCAGAACGTGTTCCCATTGTAACCCCTGCAAGTGGAGTGAATCCCATAGATGTATCTACAGATTTTCCGCCATCAACCGCAGTAATTGAAGCACCGTTTCCTAAGTGGCAAGTGATAATTTTTAATTCTTCAATTGGTTTACCTAACATTTCAGCAGCGCGGCGTGAAACGTAACGGTGGCTTGTTCCGTGAGCTCCGTATTTACGAGCTTTGAATTTTTTGTAGTATTCCATTGGAATGCTGTATAAATAAGCTTTTTTAGGCATTGTTGTATGGAATGAAGTATCGAATACAGCAACACTTGTAATGTCTGGTAAGATGTGTTTGAATGCGCGCATTCCTACAGCTTCTGCTTTGTTGTGTAGTGGAGCAAATTCTGCTAAGTCTTCTACTTGTTGGATAACAGTATCATCTACTAAAGCTGAATCTTTGAATAATTCTCCCCCAGCAACGACACGGTGACCCACACCAGTGATTTCGTCGAATGAAGAAATAATGTTTAAAGCTACTAATTGTTCTAATAATTTTTCTACCGCAACTTCGTGGTTTGGAATATCTTCTACCACTTCAAATTTTTGGTCGTCTCCATAGCTAATTGAGAAGATTGAATCTCCTAATCCGATACGTTCTACTAACCCTTTAGCCACCACTTCTTCTTGTGGCATATTAAATAATTGGAATTTCAAGCTTGAACTTCCTGCATTAATCGCGATTGATTTTGACATGCACATTCTCCTTTAATTTAAAATTAAGCCCGCATCTGGGTCTAACGGATTCATTATAACATTTCTTGTGCCCATTTTTCGAATGTTAGAGTGAATTTTCTGAATTTTTCTCTGTTTTTAAATTCTGGGATATCCCCTAGAAGGACTTGGCTCACTTGTTTAGCGGATCTCCCTCGTTTTTGTACAATGAGTAAAGACTTACTAAACTGAACATCTTTAAATAAATTACGTGGGAATGCGAGCATTGCTTGTACATATGTTTCCCTTTGCAAGTAAGCCAGTAACGTTTCCCCTTCGACAGTCTCAAATAGATTAGTCGGAACGATGAATAAGCCGATTCCTGCTTCCTTCAAATAGCGAACGTGCTGTTCAATGAGTAAATGATGGGCAAAAGAATGCCCTTCTTCATTTTTTGTCTCAAAACGTGCGGCGTTCGCATCCACTGGATAGTAGCCGACTGGTAAATCACTCACTACGAAGTCTTGCGGATCCACGAGTGAATCTTGCAAGCCATCTTGTAAGGAAGTCTTCACATCCAACTGCTCTAACGCAAATGCTTGTAAGGCTAAATGAACGAGTACTTCATCATTATCAACAGCCGTCCCTTGGGCAGTTTTACCAGCAGATTGTAGGAATAACAGAATTGTACTTAGTAAGTTCCCACTTCCTGCCGCAAAGTCCGCAATTTGTAGCGTCTCGTCTTTCTTCGTCATTTGGTCAATCATATACGCCACGAGTAAGCCAATCGCATCCGGAGTCATTTGATGGTTGGTTTGTAAGCCATCTTCTTTAGCAGCTTTCAAGAACGCGAATTGAATCATCCGGCGAATTTCTTCACTCGAATAGCTTGTTAAATCTAATTGTTTATACGCTTTGTTTAATTCTTGGACCACTTCGTTCCTTGGCAGGCCTTCGACTTGTTGCGCAGTGTTGTTATTAACGATATTTTGTAACGTCTCACCAAGAGCCTCTACATTCGAATAACCGATTTCTTGTTGAAGTAGCTCCACTGCTTTGGCCAATTCCTCGAACGCTTGAATTTCTTTTCCCGCTTCGATAAAAATCCCTCCTTCTATTTTTTAAGAATTTCTCTGCTTTGAATAATATGAAATAGGTTCATTCACATTTTTTGCTAACAAAACTACGAAGAACGTTCAGATTCTATAATAGAAATACTAGCGATTGTACTCAATGTGAATGACTGACTCTGGAAATTCATTTCCTAGAGTCAGTTTGAAGCTTGAGAGGAAGGAAGACGCAAGACTTCCTCCGATACAGCTAGTATAGCAATTATAGAGAAATCTGGAAAGTTCGCAGTAGTTTTGTCACTTCTCAAATTTCCTAAAAAAAAAGATGTGACTGAATGTCACATCCTACTCATTATTATTCAGCAGCAACTACTGGATAAACTGATACTTGTTTTTTGTCACGGCCTTTACGTTCGAAACGTACGATTCCGTCAACTTTAGCAAATAAAGTATCGTCTCCACCTCTACCTACGTTTTCACCTGGATGGATTTTTGTTCCACGTTGGCGGAATAAGATTGAACCACCTGAAACGAATTGTCCATCAGCACGTTTAGCACCTAAACGTTTTGCTTGTGAGTCACGTCCGTTTGATGTAGAACCGCCCCCTTTTTTATGGGCGAATAATTGTAAATTCACTTTTAACATAGTTGTGCACCTCCTTGATTGATTATGCAACAGTTACAGCTAGAAAGTCTTGATATTCTGATTGAATATCTTCTAACCCTAGTAATAGACTATTTAATAAAATTTGAGTTGTATGTTCTTGGTCTTTCGTCAAGTCCTCTACAACTTCCATGTATAAGTAACCACCTTCAACCTCGTCGACTTCGACAATCGGTTGATATCCTGCTAACTTCTCTATGCTGTTCACAGTTGTAATGGCGAGAGCCGATACCCCTGCGCAAACGATATCCGAACCATGTTCACTATAGTTTGCATGTCCAGTCATTTCAAAGGAAACAATTCGCTGGTTCTTTTTGTGTACAGTCACTTGAATCATCGTGATTAAGCGTTGATTGCGTCAATAACAACTTTTGTATAAGGTTGACGGTGACCTTGTTTACGGTGTGAGTCTTTACGACGTTTGTATTTGAAAGTTACAACTTTCTTTTGACGGCCTTGTTTTTCAACAGTTCCTTCAACAGTTGCACCTGCTACGAATGGAGCACCAACTTTAACGTCATCTCCACCTACAAATACTACTTCTTCGAAAGTTACTTTGTCGCCAGCTTCTGCGTTTAATTTTTCAACGTAGATTGCTTGACCAACTTCAACTTTAACTTGTTTTCCACCAGTTTTTACGATTGCGTACATATTGCACCTCCTATATTTTAGACTAAGACTCGCCAGTTTAAAGTGCCGATTCCGGTCTTTTGTACTCTAATCCGAGCGGTTGTAGCTGTGGTGCTTCACAATTAAAACACGACTATTTTAGCAAAAATGTACGCCCCCGTCAACCATTGTGACTAGCATCTCCGTATGTTCCTTTTGAAGCTTTTGAGGTGAGAGACTAGAGGCTCAAGCCGGTGCCTCATTGCAGTTACTATAAATAAACCCTTCAGTGTTCGAAGTTTCACCCACCATTTCTATTCCATCCTCTTTTTATAAAACAGTTCAAAACTGCTAAAAAAAGTGTTCAAAACGGAAAACACGAAGGATTTTATAATAGCAGTAATGGGAAATCGTATTAAATGCGAATTAATGGTCGTAGGAATTTATTCCGTACGACCATTTTGAGGCTTTAAAGTCGAGAGACTACAGACTCGAGACGGTACCCCATTACAGCTATTATAAATAAATCCTTCAGTGTTTGGAGTTTTGAACTTCGTTCACTTTTGTCGGGGAGCACCTTGCGGTGTTTTGTTATAAAAAGAAAAAGAGGGGTGAAAAACTTTCACCCCTCTTCCTTTGATTACATCATGCCCATACCCGGATCCATCCCTGGCATTGGTGGCGCTACTGGAGCTGGTTTATCAGCTACCACAGCTTCTGTTGTTAATAATAATGCTGAAACAGATGCAGCATTTTGTAGTGCAGAACGTGTTACTTTCGTTGGGTCAACAATACCTGCTTCAATCATGTTTACCCATTCATCTGTAGCAGCATTGTATCCAATGCCTTTTTCTTCAGATTTCAAACGAGCAACAATGACTGAACCTTCAAGGCCGGCATTTTCTGCGATTTGACGTAATGGTTCTTCTAATGAACGAGATACGATTTTCGCACCTGTAGCTAGGTCTCCTTCTAATTCAAGAGCATCTACTACTTTTTGAACGTTCACAAGGGCTGTTCCCCCACCTGAAACGATACCTTCTTCAACCGCTGCGCGAGTTGCGTTTAAGGCATCTTCAATGCGAAGTTTTTTCTCTTTTAATTCTGTTTCAGTAGCGGCACCGACTTTAATTACGGCAACCCCACCTGATAACTTAGCAAGACGTTCAAGTAATTTTTCACGGTCAAAATCACTTGTTGTATCTTGTGCTTGTGCGCGAATTAAAGCAACACGGTTCGCGATTAAGTCTTTAGAACCTGCGCCTTCCACGATTGTAGTGCTGTCTTTAGAAACCACAACTTTACCAGCTGTCCCTAATTGCGCTAATGTTGCGTCTTTTAATTCTAAGCCAAGGTCTTCTGTAATGACTTGAGCTCCTGTTAACACAGCGATATCTTCTAACATCGCTTTACGACGGTCACCGAATCCTGGAGCTTTTACAGCTACCACGTTAAATGTTCCGCGTAATTTGTTTAATACTAGTGTTGGTAAAGCTTCGCCATCCACGTCATCCGCGATGATTAATAACGCACGTCCTTGTTGAACAATTTGTTCTAATAATGGAATGATTTCTTGGATGTTTGACACTTTTTTATCTGTGATCAAGATAAATGGATTATCTAAAGTTGCAATCATCTTGTCGTTATCAGTTACCATGTATTGTGATAAGTAACCACGGTCAAATTGCATTCCTTCTACAACATCTAATTCTGTTTCAATCCCTTTAGATTCTTCGATTGTGATAACGCCGTCGTTACCTACTTTTTCCATAGCTTCAGCGATTAATTCTCCGACTTCAGCTGAACCTGAAGAAATAGCCGCCACTTGTGCGATGGCTTCTTTTGATTCTACTGGACGAGAAATGCGGTGTAATTCTTCAACCGCCGCTTTTGTCGCAAGTTCAATCCCTCGACGAATGCCTACTGGGTTTGCTCCAGCTGTTACGTTTTTCAATCCTTCACGAACGATGGCTTGTGTTAAAACAGTCGCTGTTGTTGTACCGTCACCGGCAATATCATTTGTTTTTGAAGCCACTTCAGCTACGAGTTTTGCACCCATGTTTTCGAAGTGATCTTCTAATTCGATTTCTTTGGCGATTGTGACCCCATCATTTGTAATGAGTGGAGACCCGAATGCTTTTTCTAATACGACATTACGTCCTTTTGGTCCTAATGTTACTTTTACTGTGTTTGCTAAAACGTCCACACCGCGAAGCATGGCACTTCTTGCGTCTTCTGCAAATTTAATATCTTTCACCATAATTGTATCCCCCTTTATTCAACAATTGCGATAATGTCTTTTTCTTTCACGATGATATATTCTTGACCATCTAATTTTACTTCTGTTCCTGAATATTTTTCAAATACAACTTTATCGCCAACCGACACTTGACGGTCTTCTGAAGCAGTGAATTCGCTTGTTGCGATTACTTTTGCAAATTGTAATTTTTCTTGAGCAGTGGTTGGTAGGAATAATCCACCAGCCGTTTTTTCTTCTTGCTCTACCATTTGAATAACAACTCTATCTTTTAAAGGCTTTAACATATAAAATCCTCCTTACTCTTTTTTAGCACTCGAAAACCATGAGTGCTAACTCATAGTTTTATAATACTCATTTGGTCAGGAAAAATCAAGAATAAATACTTGCTTATTTCTCAAGAATTATGTAAGATTTTGACAAGAAAGGATGATTGTAATGCCTAGAAAAATTTTCTTTAGAAAACTCTATTTTGAAATTGCATTAGCTGTCTTCTTTATCTTTCTAGCAACCTCTCATTATCCTGGAAATGGATTTGATTTTGTGACCTTATTCTGTTGCTTATTTGCAACCAACAGTATCGTAACTAGTATTAATATGCTTCGAACGTACAATGAATTAAAGAAACTGGCTAATATCATGGAAGATTTCCAAATGGATGATGACCCTCTAGACGATAAAGATCCAGAAGAAAAGCACTAATCACTGCATAAACGCATTCGATTAGTGCTTTTTATGTTTTTTAAATCTTATTTTAGATGAAAAGCTCTTATTTCTTACTGCCTATTTTTTATCAAGTCAGAGACTTCCTTTGAGTATCCCGTTGAGGAATGTTCGAATTGTCCTGTATTCAGATTTTTAGTCAAACTAAAACTCACGCTTAATTTTTTATCGGAGTTTAAGTATATTTTAAAGTTAATTCCTCCCATAGGGTTATGCTGAATAGACTCAACATCAATTTCATAGGACTCAATAGCGCCACCTTCTTCTAACGCTTTATGATCTAGATCTTTTAATTGATTCTCAATAAATTCTCTCACTTGCGCACTTTGAACTAAAGTGACCATTTCATGCTTTTTCACTAGATTCCACGTTACAAATCCACCGATGATTAACGCGATTACCGCAACGATTCCAAGCATTCCACTACTGAATTTCTTCATCATTATTCCCAGCCTCCCTTTACATTTAAAGGTTCTACTTGTTTTGTATAGTATATCATGAATTTCCTCATTTCTGAATACTCTCTTTGTCATACAAAAAAGACACCCTTTACGGATGCCTTTCAACTGATTATTTTTGATTGTCCAAAAAGTAGATTAGAGTTTGAAGTTCGTTTGTTAAGTCTACGTTTTGAACTCGAACGTTTTCTGGAGCGTTTAATCGAATTGGTGTGAAGTTTAAAATGCCTCGAACATTTGCTTCTACAATACGATCTGCTGTATCTTGAGCTACATCTTGAGGAACCGTTAGAATCGCTACTTGAATTTGTTGAACTTTTAATTGTTCAATCATTTCATCCATGCTATACACAGGTACTCCTGTTTGAATCGTTCCGACGATATCAGGGTTCACATCAAATGCTGCACTGATTCGAACATTGTTGCTTTGGTGGAAATTGTAGTTTAGTAACGCTTGTCCTAATTTACCAACACCTACTAAAGCTACATTTGTTAAGCGATCTTGGTTTAATGTATGGCTGAAGAATTCTAATAAGTACTCTACATCATATCCATATCCACGTTTTCCTAAAGCTCCAAAATAAGAAAAATCACGACGAATTGTTGCGCTATCTACTTTTACAGCTTCACTTAATTCTGTTGATGAAATACGACGTTTTCCTGCATCATGCAAGAAACGTAAATAACGATGATAAATGGCCAAACGTTTTGCAGTTGCACGTGGCACTTCAATTTCTTTCATTTCTTTATAATCTTTCATGTCTAAGACTCCTTTTCTTTTACATCCATGCGTATTCTATCACAACGATATGAATTTTCACAAATACTTTGTTTGCTCCTCACTTACTCCTATAAAATCCGCTTATATACAGCAATACTTGTACGATTTTATTCACAACCTGTTGTTTGTGAATGTGAAAACAATCTTGAATTCTTTTCAATATTGTCCACCTCTTTTTTATGATAAAATGAGATGAATACTCACTGAAAGGACCTATCATGATACTACTACAAGGACAAGGACTCGCTCGAACTTTTGCAGATGAAGTCCTATTTGAAAATATTACGATTCATATTCAAGAAAATTCGCGGATTGCCATCGTTGGGCGTAATGGTACTGGAAAATCAACGCTCTTAAAAATGTTGGCGGGTATCGAAGAACCTTCAATGGGAAGTGTCTCAAAGAAAAAAGACCTATCCATCGGTTACTTAGACCAATATGCGGCCATCGATTCAACGAAAACCGTTTGGGAAGAGATGATTCATCTCTACGAAGACGTAGAAATTTTGAAGAAACAAGCACAAAAAGCAGCTGAGCAACTCGGTGATCCTGACCTTCTTGGAGACCCCGTAGCCTACGAACTCGCCTTAAAACGCTATGACCAACTGCAAGAAGAATTGAACCAAAAGAACGCGTATGGATACGAATCCGAAATCCGTACCGTACTTCATGGATTCCGTTTCTATCCAGAAGACTACGACCAACCGATTCAATCGCTCTCTGGTGGTCAACGAACTCGGTTAGCCTTAGCGCGTATTTTATTAGAGAAACACGATTTACTGATTTTAGACGAACCGACGAACCACCTGGATATTGAAACCTTAACATGGCTAGAGGATTATTTACGCTCTTCCAATTGCGCTCTTGTGATCGTATCCCACGACCAATATTTCTTAGATCGCGTGTGTAATGAAGTTTACGAAATCAGCCATAAAGCCTGTGAATATTACAAAGGAAACTACTCGCACTATTTAGAGGAACGTGAACAACGCTATTTACTCAAGCAAAAAGCTTACGAGAAGCAGCAACAAGAAATTCACGACTTAGAAGAATTCATCGCGAAGAACTTGGTGCGCGCCTCAACTACAAAACGTGCGCAATCCCGTCGTAAAAAATTAGAGAAAATGGAACGATTGGAGAAACCAAAAGGAGATCAGCGCTCTGCTCGATTTGAATTTACAGTGGAACGCGAATCCGGAAACCAAGTATTACAAGTAAACGATGCTTATATCGGTTACGACCACGAAGCCTTGAGCGGTCCGATTTCCTTCCAACTTCGCAAGCGTGAAGCCATCGCGATTGTAGGGCCTAACGGAATTGGGAAATCAACCCTCTTGAAGTCGATTACGGGTGAACTTCCTTTAATCAAAGGATCGATTGACTTAGGAGCTGGCGTTCAAGTTGGTTACTATGACCAAAACTTGGCTGGCCTCTCTACCAACCAAACAGTTCTAGAAGAGCTTTGGTCTCGTCATTCAACGATGCCTGAAAAAGATGTGCGTTCGATTCTTGGAAGTTTCCTATTCTCCGGAAGTGATGTTGAAAAAACAACCGCTCAACTCAGTGGGGGTGAAAAAGCCCGACTAGCCCTTTGCAAATTGTCACTGGAGCATGATAATTTCCTACTGCTCGACGAACCAACCAACCACTTGGATATCGACAGTAAAGAAGTATTGGAGGATGCCCTCATCGACTACGATGGTACGATTTGTTTCGTATCCCATGACCGTTTCTTTATCAACAAGGTCGCAACGGCCATTCTTGAAATCGAAGAAACAGGAAGCACACTCTACCTTGGCGACTACGACTACTATCTCGAAAAAAAACAAGAAAAAGAAGAACTCGCCGCACTGCAAGAAGCCAAGAGTGCTGAAGCAACAAGCGCTCAGCCGATGACAGAAGCCAAAGCTAGCTATCACGCCTCTAAAGAAGAGCAACGTCAAATCCGCACGCTCACTCGACGTATCGAGCAACTCGAAACCGAAATGCACGATATCGAAACAGCGTTAGAAAAAGTCCACGAGGCCATGACACTGGAGGAAAACTATTCCGATCCAGATAAATCTGCCACCCTCTCAACCGAAGAAGGCGCCCTTCTTGATCGCCAAGAAACCCTTCTCGCCGAATGGGAAGAAGCTTCACTAGCTTTAGAAGAATTCAATCAATAATCGTTTGAAATTATCATATATGATAATTTTCTACTTTCAGCCATTCAAAGAAGCGTAGACCCTTTTTATAGAGTCTACGCTTCTTTTTAGTTTAATGTTTCCACTGACTTTGATAGAGATTGTAGTAAAACCCACGTTGCTCCATCAAGCTGGCATGATTTCCTTTTTCAATGACATGTCCGTCTTTTAAAACGAGAATCATATCGGCTGTACGAATCGTCGACAAGCGGTGCGCCACAATAAAGCTCGTGCGCCCTTCCATCAAATGTTGGAAGGCTTCTTGAATCTTCAACTCGGTACGCGTATCGATGGAAGACGTTGCTTCATCGAGAATCAGCATATTCGGTTGTTCCATCATGACACGCGCGATGCAGAGCAATTGTTTTTGCCCTTGTGAGAAATCCCCACCGTCATCCGAAATCACCGTATCATACCCTTGCGGCAGACGGCTGACGAATCCATGAATATGACAGAGTTTAGCGATACGAATCATCTCTTCTTCGCTAATCGTCGGTTTCCCCATCGTGATATTTTCACGGACAGTTCCTGTTTGAAGCCATGTTTCTTGAAGCACCATTCCAAATCCATTACGCAGTGAATGACGGGCGATGCCTTCAATCGAATGGCCATCGATGGCTAATTTCCCACTAGTAATCTCATAGAAACGCATCAATAAGTTAATTAACGTCGTCTTCCCACTTCCGGTTGGACCGACAATCGCCACGCGTTGCCCTGGTTTGACATCCAGCGAGAAGTCTTCAATCAGCGGTTGGCCTTTCACATAAGAGAAGTCCACATGGCTAAATTCCACCGCTCCATCAAAGGTTTCAGGAGAGACCGCACCTTCTCGTTCTGGACGTTCAGACGGTTGTTCCAACAGTTCAAATACACGGTTGGCACAAGCAATCGCATTTTGAAGTTCGGTAATAACCCCTGAGATTTCATTGAATGGTTTCGTATATTGGTTGGCGTAACTGAGGAAGGCTGATAATTGACCGACCGTCACGCCACCGCTAATCACGAAGAACGCTCCGAACACACCCACACTGGTATAGACGATGCTATTAACAAAGCGCGTTGCCGGATTGGTAATGCTCGAGAAGAAAATAGCCTTAAGCGATACATCTGTTAGGTCTTTATTAATCGCTGAGAAGTCCTCGATGACTTTCTCTTGTTGCTGGAAGGCTGTGACCACTCGTGTCCCCTCAATCATCTCATTCATATAGGCGGTTTGGTCTCCACGAATTTCCGATTGTTGTTTAAAGAAATGATAGGATTTTTTTGCGACAAAGCTGGCCATTACAAAGGATACTGGCGTTATCACCACTACCACAAGCGTCAATGTCACATTCACGCTCAGCATAAACACTAAGGTTCCTAGTATCGTCATCACACCCGTGAATAACTGCGTGAATCCCATTAGTAATCCATCTGCAAATTGATCCGCATCCGCGATGATACGGCTCTCGATTTCTCCAGCTGGATGAATATCTAAATAACTGAGCGGTAATGTCTCGATTTTTTCAAGCGCGTCTCTTCGAAGGTCACGTACAACCGAGTACGTCATCTTGTTATTGCTGAGGTTCATAAACCACTGCGCAATAGCTGCCATGGCCGTAAAAAGTGCAATCTGCCATAGGATGGCAAATAGTCCTTCATAGAAGACTTGCCCGGTGTCCAGCATTTGGTCCACGGCTTCCCCGACTAATTTTGGAATCATTAACGTCCCAAATACATTCACACTTGCCAAAAGAATGGACGCTACAAAGTAGATACGGTAGCGACGGATGTAGCGGAGGACTTTACGAATCGTTTCCCATTGAGTTGTCTGTCTCATGCTTCATCCTCCTTTGGAAATTGTGAATAGTAAATTTCTTGATAAATTTCGTTGTTTGCTAATAGCTCTTCATGTGTGCCCTTGCCGACCAGATTCCCTTCGTCTAACACGAGGATTAAGTCCGCGTACTGCACTGAAGCCGCCCGTTGCGACACGATAAAGGTTGTTGGACATGGCGTTTGGTTCTTGATGGCCTCACGTAATTTTGCATCGGTCGCAAAGTCTAAAGCCGAAGCACTATCATCTAAAATTAAAATCGGTGCTTGTTTAGCAATCGCACGGGCAATCGTCATCCGTTGTTTTTGCCCACCGGATAAGTTGCGTCCATTTTGTTCGATGCCATAATCCAGTCCGCCTTCTTTCGTTTCAACAAATTCGCTGGCTTGAGCGACACCGAGTGCCTGTTCTACGACTTCACTTGAAGCAGATGCATTTCCAAAACGGACATTGTCGGCAATCGTTCCACGGAAGAGTTGCGCCTTTTGCAAGACCATTCCGACCGCCCCACGAATCGAAGCAAAACGGTAGTCACGAACGTCATTGCCGAATACTTCAACTTTCCCTTCTGTCGCATCATAGAAACGAGGAATCATATTCACAAGAGACGATTTCCCGCTACCAGTCCCCCCGATAACGCCGATAGTTTGGCCTTTCAACGCGGTAAATGAAATATGGTTGAGCGCTGCATTTTGGTCTCCTTGATATGTCAACGTCACGTCTTTAAACGCCACTGCTACATCGCTATCTGGATTGACATCTTGGGTGCCTTCGACCATATCCGGTTCCATCGATAAAATATTGTCGATACGCTCAGCACTCGCAACGGATTTCGTCATTAACACGATAAGATTGGCTAATTTTACAAGCTCCACTAGAATTTGTGACATATAGTTTGTTAAAGCGATGACGTCCCCTTTTGACAACGTTCCTGTATCCACTTTTATCGCTCCACTATATAAAATGACGATAAGCGCTACATTCACAATCACAAACGTAATAGGATTCATAGCTCCTGATAGAGCACTCACCTTTTGCTGCGCCTGATTCAATGCTTCGGTATCTTCTCTAAACGACTGAATTTCTTTTTCTTCACGGTTAAATGCTCGAATCACACGAACGCCTAGTAAATTCTCGTGCACGAGACGCATAATACGATCTAGTTGCCCTTGAACACGGCGATACATTGGAATCGTCCAATAAATAATTCCGAATACAACGACTGCTAAAATCGGCACCGTAATGGCAAACGTCCACGCCATTTCCACATTCACGACAAACGCCATCACGATCGCCCCACCAACGATAAACGGTGAACGTAGCAACAAACGAAGCGCGATGTTTAACCCATTTTGCACAAGATTCATATCGCTCGTCAAACGCGTCAGTAAAGTGTCATTTCCCAGCGCATCGAGTTGCGAAAAACTGAAGTATTGAATTTTTGAAAAAAGCGCCTGTCTCACATCGGCCGTAAATCCAGTCGCCGCTTTAGCTGCATAATATTGGGCCGTAATGGACACGACGACCCCGAAAATTCCAAGGACGATTAAAATGGCACCTTGACCAAGGATTAAAGAGGGATCTTGGTTTCCAATCCCTTTGTCAATGATGACCGCCATAATTAGCGGCACTAATAACTCCAAAATTGCTTCGAATAATTTGAATAGAGGTGCCAATATCGTCTCCTTTAGATATGGCTTTAAATAAGGTTTTAATCGATTCACAATCATACTTCCTTTTACATCAATAGTACTTTCATTGTATCACAATTTATGCCGTGCAAAAGCAGAACCCCTCGCTTCCTGTTTTTGATTATAAAAGATGTAACAATTATGTTACGTAACAAAAATGTGACATTCACTTTTAATTTCCTAAAGATGCATCATTTTTAATACGTATCATAAACGATACATCTCATTTTTCCATCCTCAACAAAACCTTTTTTAACCTAACCGTTGAGTGTAGTGGAGTAAATAATCATTAGAAGACTGGGCAACTTTTGCTTATTAGAAAGTTGATTACGAAAAATCTTACGGATTCTATAATAGCAATAACGTGGGATAGCATTAAATGCGCAAAAGGGAGCGTAGGAATTTTATTCCGTAACTAAAGAACTTATATAATGTGACGCAGTAGCTGATTGAATTAAGCTTCATCA